>NZ_JIAK01000004.1 GCF_000620765.1 Desulfovermiculus halophilus DSM 18834 | reverse complement strand
GGGCTTGGTCCGTGGCCACGATTTTGGCCGACGCATCCAAGGCTCGCTCCGGGCGCTCGGCCCTCACTGCATTATGACCGCGGCTGACTGCTTGTTTGGGGGCTCTTGAATTTGTGAGGACCGACCGCTTATCCTCCACTTCGCCAGGAAGCGTTACCGGCCGTAAATCGAAAGGCTACGGACCAATACCCGGCTTCGACCAAGAGACTCTGCGAGTTCAGGAAAATGTCGCTGTAAAGGGAGAATTCTTTCGAGAATCGGGGTGAGTTTTTATTGACAGGACAGTTTATATCCCACTACATTTTTGTCGATATTCGAATCAGTTGGTTGTGTTCACGAGATCATGATGACCGGGAGGATGAAACGTATGGTGGTTGTTGGCCCGGCTTGTCCGGAAGCTTTCCCTTCGTATCTCATGGAAGACGAGAATGAAGCCTATCGGCTGGAGCAAAAGACAGATTTTGAATCTCTCAAGCAACAGGCCGTTTGGGCTGGTCTGACTCCGGGGATGCGGGTTCTGGATCTCGGCTGCGGCTGCGGCGTCACTTCCAGCATGCTCAAGCAGCTAGTCGGACCGTGCGGAGAGGTGGTGGGCATGGACATTTCATCCCAACGGATTGCCCATGCCGAAGCAAACTACGGGCAAAGCTGGCTCAGCTTTGTGTGTAAGGATGTATATTCACAGCTGGATTCTTTGGGCAGCTTTGACTTCATATGGGCCCGTTTTTTTCTGGAGTATCATGCGCAAAAGGCGCCAGACATTGTAGAAGGGCTGCGATCGCTTCTTGTGCCCGGAGGCATTCTCTGCCTTGCAGACCTGGACAACAATTGTCGCATTCATTATCAGTTGCCGGATCGGTTGGAAAGTTCTCTACAAGACATCCTGGGTATTCTGGCCCAGGATCACGATTTTGATCCTTATATTGGGAGAAAGCTGTATGCGTACATGTTTGATGCAGACTATACGGATATTTCTGTGCAGGTACATGCCCATCACTTGATATACGGCCAGCTGTCAGAAAAAGATGCGTACAATTGGAGCAGAAAGCTGGAAGTGGCTGTGCGGTCCTGCAGGTATGATTTCCCATGCTATCCTGGTGGATTTGATGAATTTAAAAAGGAGTTTATTCATTTTTTCACCGATCCCAGAAGGTTTACATATACACCCCTTGTGCTTTGCCGCGGCAGAACACAAGAGGCAACCAGTTAGAGGCAGACACCGGCAGAGGCGCACGTGGCTTGTTCTCCGATTCGGTTTGCTGCCTGAAAAATATGGTTCTTCGACCTAGCCTGTGGATTTTTTGAGTTTGCCATCTCTTCTGTATGCCCACTTTCGGCCCGGTATTTTCTAAGTCCCGCCAAAGGGGGGATCCCTGCCCCCTCCCGGCTACTCACGTGCAGGTCACTGCTTTGTGTGTGACTGAGCTTATTATACACGTGAGTGCCGGGTGGCGGGACCAAGAAAATGTGCGGGCCTGCCGCTTACGGCACACAGAAGAGACGGCAAACTCTTATATATGCAACTCCACTTTCTGTGTCGAAGAGCCCCAAATATACGGCAAGCTCCTGTCATCCCCAGGCAACATCGAGGTCCCTGCTCTTGGCCAGATAGGCCTTCAAGGCATCAACGATTTCTTCGTCAAAGAGGACATCCTTGCGTTCTTCGAGCATATGCAGGGCCTCCTGCACAGCAATGGGCTCCCGGTACGGACGTTTGGCCGTTATGGCTTCAAAAAAGTCGGCTACGGCGATAATCCTTGCCGGATACGGAATTTCTTCACCCCGCAGGCCTTGGGGGTATCCGGAGCCATCCAGGCGTTCGTGATGTGCCGCAGCGATATCCGGTACATGGGAAAATACACCCTCAAAGTGTATCTGCTGTAAGATGACCCTGGTCTGCTCGGCATGCAGCTGAACGCTTGCATATTCTTCAGCGGTGAGCGGTCCGGGTTTTTTCAGGATGGAATCGGGGACGGCCAGCTTGCCGTAGTCGTGCAGGAGGGCGGCCACTTGGATCATTTCTTGGGTGTCTGGGGGGATATTAAGTTCGGAGCAGATCCCCATACTGTAAAACGCAACCTGTTCGGAATGCCCGGCAGTGTTTGGGTCGCGGGCATCTATGCTGGCTGCGAGGGTCTGGATCAATGACTTGAATTGCTTTTCTTTCGATTCCAATAGATGGGTATTGTGTAGGCTAACTCCAATAAAATGGGCTATACCCATCAAAAAAGACATGTCCCGTTCCACAAGAGGGCGTTTAGATACCTTGTTGTCGACAGCTAGGATGCCGAGAGCTTGCGATTCATACAGAATCGGACAGCAAATAAAGGAACGCGTGCCCAGCTTATGCGCTATCTCCAGGCTGTGTGCCGACAGGTCGTCCTTTATGTCCTGCAGATCGTTCACCAGAATCGGTTCATGGTTGCGAAATGCAAGTACAAAAACTCCTCTGGAGCTTATATTCTGCAAGTTAAAGCTTGACTCTTCTAGAAGGGTGAACTCCTGATCAGTGTACCCAAAGCCAGCCTGAAAGATGAGTCGCCTATGCTGTGTATCCGCCAGCAGGACCAAGCCCCGATCATAATCCAGCCTGCTTTCAAGCAGCTCCATAACCTTGTTCAATATCTCCTGGACCCGGGTCTGCTTGGTGACTGCTGCGCCGATTTCGTATGTAAGAAGACAGTTGCGGTAGTTGATGTCCACCTGTTCAAGCAATTGGTCTCCGGTGTACTGCAGGATATCGATATTGGCCTTTAACTCATTGTTTTCTTGGGCAAGGGCAAGGAGCTTGAGAAGGGATACTGTAAGTACAGATCCCGCAAGATGCCAAGAAACATAACCGGGAAGCCATGCCAGGACTGCGGGGAGTGTGGCGAGAGAAAGAAGCCCCGCACCCAATATCAGCCGCTTGGGGACAGCCTTTCGAGAACTTTTCCAGGATATAAGATACCTGCATTGCCCATCCCCTCTGAAAAGACATTCCGGGTGCTCGATTCGATGTAAATAGCAGCCAAACAAGGAAACTATGGCTTCGAAGAAACCAATCCTGTTTTCGCATTGAAAGGGTTTTTCCTGCACGCCCGGATGCGGGGTGACAGTGATCTCAACCTTCGCACCTGCGATTATATTGGCTTCATACCTGGCAGATCTGGTAAAGATAGAGCTGGCTTTATTCAAAACCCGAAAGACGCTACCCGGAGATAAAAGGCCAAGGGTCCAGTACTTGACTATGCCCAGGGCATTGGCTGAGGCTGCATACCTTCCAGCCTCCCTGGCCAGGTTCTTGTTTTGCGTGAGTTGAACTGCCTTTTCGTAGAAGTCGTCTATTTGCTGTTGGGTGAACCAATGTCCGGGGTCGTTTACCTCGTGGAGCTTCATGCCTCCCCCCAGCAGCATCTCCTTGAGGTTGATATCTGGATGATGTTTCTTTATGTATTTGATATAGATATCGATGATTTTACTGTTGTATAAGTGTCTATTATCCATATAAAATAGCCTTAGAATTTACCAAAAAGTCTGGTGCAGTACTGAAAATACTCGTCGAGATACTTGAGATTGAGTATCCATAAGGTATATCTTTTTTCAGACTTAATGTTCATATGCTTTGCTAAGCATTCGGGGAACAGCATGAGGCTTGTGTCCTTTGCGTTTTCTTTTTGTAATATGTCTAGGACACATTTGTTGATGAGATCTTTATCAATCTCGTTATATTGAATTGCGAAAAAGTACATGCAATGTGTTACGTCAGACATGTTTAAGCCGACATCGGACATAAGCAGCAAGACAATGGCAGCTGGCCCGTTTTCTGTCTGCAGGACGTAGGTCTTCAGGCTCCGATTCAAGTCGTTTGATGCATACGATTGAAACAGTTCGTCGGATTCAATGAAATTGAACGTATGCGGCAAAAGTCCATTCGAGATTTGTTTGTAGATGTGAAAAAAGTCTTCGATATCCTCGGGGTGCGCAATATCGACCCAATATTTCCGCCCTATCGGTCCAGGGTGCATGCCATGTATTGAGGAGATATAGGTAAAGGTGTCCAGGCTGCACTTGTGGCTGTTTCGTAGCTTTCGGGCCACACCTCCAAAAACCCGGGCAGGAAACTTGTTGTCCGGTCGGTAGAAACACATGACGTAGTCCATTTTTGCCGATTCGAAGGTATGGACTTCGTTCACGTAGCGGCTGATTTGACTTAATACTTTTACTCCAGCCAAGCGGGAAGATGCCTTGTCCGCAGCATGGTGATGGATAAGCCAGGAGCGATCAAATATGCGGAGCATGGAAATATGGGCCAAGATATCCCCGTGCTCTTGGTAGGTAAAGTGTTTTGTAATGGTGGGTGTGCCTGAGTAGAGCTTTGCATAAAGCGTTTTCAGCTCTTGGGCATGATTGGACATATGATAATATTTCTGGGGGTATATGAATCCTGTGGAAAAAAAGAACTCCCAGAGCTTTTCAGGGTCAACGTATTGATGCATCACGTAAGCGTTGCTGTCTTGGAGCTGATGCAGGAGATAAAGAATTTTAGTTATGCTTTCAAGGTCAATGTCGATAAAGCATGCGCCGCATCGAATATAGGCATCATGTTCAATACAGTATACGAGATGTGTTGTACAAGTAATTGAAAAATGCAGTCCGAATCGTAATTCAAGACGTGGTATTGTCAATCGAGGGAAAAAGAGGTTCTTGTCCTTGGGAACCAGAAAAGAGAATCCTCTGCCGGATATGTCATGTATCTTGAATGACAAGCTTTCTCTACTTAACGGGTGAGAAAAGACAATATCGGGAGGGGGCGTTATCTGAACTCGCTGACTGCGGAACTTACGCCGTCTGAAGCGAGCATAGGGCTCTTGAGGAAAGCTGAGCAAAATCTGTAGCCCTCTTTCGGTCTCCTGCTCCTCTTGTACCTGACAGTTGCCTGAGAAGTACGTATTGTATTCTGAATACAGGATAAGCCATAGGCTCTCATTTGGGGGAGACCAGTGCAGTATACGATGTTCTTTCCACGGCAGAACAACTTTGATCTGTGATGGGCTGAATTCGAGGGGCTCAACAGTATATAGGCCATGATCGCAGACGATTTGCCCGTGCACATTTGTGCATTTACGGCTGTTTATTTCAGGATCGGATATTTCAAAGCATTCTTCCGGGAGGCCAAGCCGAATCAGGCCGGAGTCTACACGGATGTAAGCAGGGAAAAAATCAAGGTAGGCATTTTTGAGGTGGATACTGACTTTGTGTACTTGAAATCTTTCCAACAACCAAGTTGCATCTTCCCCGCTTTGCGGCTGACAGACGACTTCCGAGCCAATGGTCGGAAAAACTCTGGAGGTCAGCACCTTGAGTCTGTTAAAGACCCTGTGCTTGAGGACAATAGAGATATTTTGCCCTTGGAAGTGGCAAAAGTTCAGCCTATCCGACAGGTAGCGCAGTTTTCGCTGCTTTGTTTCCTGATTTCGGCCCAGTTCAGTGGATAGGTCGGATAGTTGCATATACACCGGAGTCAATAGAAATTGATCCTCACGTCATGGGGAATCGGTTGATGTATCACCCCAAGAAAATACGGCATCAACACGCAGACACGCCCCGCCCTGAATCCTGCCGATCTCGCATGGAGTTCGAAAAAACGGTGGAGCGTCAGCAGTTGAGAAAAACGGGTTGTACGGTAGACAAAAAGAAATGCTCTTGTCCAGCAAAGGGGCCGCCTGTAACTGTTTAATGATAATGAATATTTGTGTCTCAAAACCCGAAGGTGAACCCTCTTCGTTATCCAGGCGAATGCTGAAGGCTCAAAAGAGAGTATACAGGCAAAACACTTTAGGATCATTGTTTATTTGATTGCAGGCGAATGAATTTGCAAATCTACCTTGACTTTGCCTCCCAATCTGCGTATACAACACTTGTCGGCCAACTGGTGGCCGTTGTGTATTTTTTTTTCTTTTTTGGGAGCAGTACAGATATGATCAAGAAGATGTATGTTGGGAATCTGGCCTTTCAGTCCACCGAGGACGACATCCAAGAACTGTTCGGTCAGTTCGGCGAAGTCAAGTCAGTCAACCTGATCACTGACAGGGAAACCGGCAGGTCACGCGGATTTGCCTTTGTGGAAATGGGCGAGGAAGAGGCGAACGCCGCCATGCAGAGCCTGGACGGGACCAGCTTCGAAGGCCGGAACCTGAAGGTGAACGAAGCCCGCCCCCGGACCTAGATTCCCGCTGCTGCCGGCAAGGCAGATAGACAGCACAAAAGCCGCCCGACCGGGCGGCTTTTGTATTTTTGGGCTAGGAGAAATGTCCCTCCGGAAAACCCTTGTACTCCACAGATATGATTTCATAATCGATTTTACCCCGCGGTGCATCGACCACAGCGTCGTCTCCTTCCTCCTTGCCCAGAAGGGCCCGGGCCAATGGTGAGTGAACGGAGATGCTCCCTTTCTTGTAGTCCGCTTCGTCTGGCCCCAAAAGGGTGAACTTTTTGCGTTCTTCGGTGTCTATGTCCTCAATCTCCACAGTGGCTCCAAAGGCGATCTTGCTCCCCTGCATGCTGTGGATATCAATGACGTCGCATTTGGGCAGCCTGGATTCGATGAAGGTGATCCGGGCTTCGAGCATTCCCTGCCTCTCCCGCGCGGCATCATAGCCGGCGTTTTCCCGCAGATCCCCTTCTTCTCTGGCCTCTTTAATGGCCTGGATGACTTCCGGGCGTTCCCGCTTGAGTTCTTCGAGCTCTTCCCGAAGCTTGGTAAAGCCTTCAACTGAAATGGGGATTGTGTCCATGCAGCCTCCCTGGTCTGAATTCTATTCGTCAGGCTCGTTTTCTGTGTCCGTCGACGCTGGCAGTGGATGGTCGACGTTTGCCGTTCATCTTTTGCGGCCCGCATCCTGCGGCTTTGTAACTGGGTATTGTATACGCCGGTGCCGGGCGGAGCAAGAAGGGGTAGCCAGCATAGGGCTGTCTGTCAAGGAGCGTGTCTTTGCACGTATTGACCAGGTGTGCGGAAAGGGTCATAGTTGGCCTAATGCTCTGATAGGGATAATCCGAATCGAAATCGGGATCGCTATCGAAATCGAAAGAATATGTCATTCGGTGCAGGAGGAACCCTCAGCTTATGGATTCGGCCCCGATAGTGATTACGAACCCGAAGAAAGAAAATCACAACAAACGGATGCACTGGATGCACATTCTTCGCGCCAGTGATCCTCAGCGACAGGGATGGGGAACTGTATCCAGGAAAGGAGGCGGGAATGCGGCGTCCGGAGATAACGGGGCCATTGCCGGGCCCCAAGGCTGCGGCCATGATCGAACGGGACAGGGAGTTCGTATCCCCTTCCTATACCCGGATGTATCCCTTGGTGGCCAGAGAGGCCAGCGGGGTGTGGATGCGGGATGTGGACGACAATCTGTTTCTGGACTTTACGGCCGGTATCGCCGTGTGCTCCACCGGGCACGCGCATCCCCGGGTGGTTCAGGCGGTCAAGGACCAGGCCGAACGGCTGATGCATATGTCCGGGACGGACTTTTATTACGCCCCGCAGATCGAGCTGGCCCGCAGGCTGGCCTTCCTGGTGCCGGGAGATGAACGGTACAAGGTGTATTTCGGCAATTCCGGAGCCGAGGCAGTGGAGGCCGCCTTCAAGCTGGCCCGGCACCATACCAGGCGGGAGCTGAACATCGCCTTTTTCGGCGCCTTTCACGGCCGGACCATGGGGGCGTTGTCCCTTACTGCCAGCAAAGCCGTCCAGCGCAGCCATTACAACCCCTTGATCCCCGGGATTACGCATATATTCTATCCCTACTGCTACCGGTGTCCGTTCAAGCTGACCTACCCGGCCTGCGATCTGGAATGCGTGCGCTGGGTGGAGGAGACCCTGTTCCGGACAACCATGCCCCCGGAAGAGGTGGCGGCCATATTCGTGGAGCCGATTCAGGGCGAAGGAGGCTACATTGTGCCGCCCCCCGAGTTCCATCTCCGACTGGCCGCGGTGGCCAAAAAATATGGAATCCTGTATGTGGCGGACGAAGTGCAGTCCGGGATGGGCCGGACAGGAAAGATGTTCGCCATGGAGCATTTCGGCCTGGTTCCGGATATTACGGCCCTGGCCAAGGGCATTGCCTCCGGGATGCCCCTGGGTGCTGCCCTGGCTCCGGCCCGGATCATGGATTGGGAGGCCGGGTCCCATGCTTCGACTTTCGGGGGCAATCCCGTGTCCTGCCAGGCTGCCCTGGCAACCATCGATCTCTTGGAGGAGGAGCTGATGGCCAATGCCCGCCTGCAGGGAGAGCGGCTCATGCACGGACTGCGCACCCTGCAGGACAGGTATGAGTGTATCGGCGACGTCCGGGGAATGGGGCTGATGGTCGGCCTGGAGTTGGTCGCGGACCGGGAGCGGAAGGAAAAGGCGCCTCAGTGGCGGGATGACGTGATCCAGGCCTGCTTTGAAAAAGGGCTCCTGCTCCTGGGCTGTGGAGAAAACACCCTGCGGTTCTGTCCGCCCCTGACTGTTGGGGAGCAGGAGGTGGACACCTGCGTGACCATCCTGGACGAGGTCCTGCACCGTCTGGGAAGGCGGGCGGCTTCCTGGGGGTGAGCAAGGAGGAGAAGGATGGGTCAGCCCTCAGCCGGGGCTGTTTCCGATGCCCTTGCCGCGGCCTGGTATTCGTCAATCAGGGAGTGCATCAGCTCATGAACGGACATGATCCGGTCCACCCGCCAGGCATTGGCTCCGGCAAAGGCGAATCCGTGCTTGAGCCTTCCGGCCCGAGCCTGGTTCAGGGCGCAGGCGATGCAATAGGATGACTGGGTGTAGTCGCAGGTCTTCAGGCATTTCCAGGGGCAGGTGAATGGCTTCTTGTGTCCGGAGGCCACATCCCGCAGGAAGTCGTTCTCGATGGCCCGTCCTGGCAGGCCAACCGGACTCTGGATAATGGTCAAATCCTCCTGTCTGGCCTGGACAAAGGCCTGCTTGAATGCGATATCGGCATCACATTCATGGGTGGCCACGAACCTGGTTCCCATTTGGACCCCGGCGGCCCCGAGGTGGAGGAAGTCATGGATATCGCGGCCGGTATACACCCCTCCGGCTGCAATGACCGGGATCTTGTGTCCCCGGCTTTGTTCATACGGGGCCACAGCGGCCAGGACTTCGGGCAACAAACGGTGCAGTGCGTATCCAGGATCGTCTATCTGTTCCGGGGTGAACCCCAGGTGCCCCCCGGCCATAGGGCCTTCGAGCACAAAACCGTCCGGCACCCGGTTGAACCGCTTGCTCCAGTACTTGAGGATGAGCTTGGCCGCCTTGGCCGAGGAGACTATAGGCACCAGGGCGGTGTGCATTTGACGCATCCGTTCCGGGGACAGCTCCTCGGGGAAATGCAGGGGGAGGCCGGCGCCCAGAAAGATGATGTCCACGCCTTCGTCGACGGCCCCCAGGAGCAGGGTGTCGAAGTCGGACAGGGCTATCATGATGTTCACCCCGATAATTCCGGAGGTCTTGTTCCGGGCCGTCCTGATCTCCCGGACCAGGGCCTCCCGATTGGTCTGGTGGTAATGGGTGCGGGAGGCTGACTCCAGCATACCCAGACCAACGGCGGAGATGACGCCCACGCCGCCCTGGTCGGCAACGGCTGAGGCCAGCCCGGCCCCAGAAATGCCGATGCCCATGCCGCCCTGGACAATTGGAGTTGGAGCGGCCAGCTTGCCGATGTGCAGGCCGGGCATGTTCTGTGCTGCCATAGACTCGAGCTCCTTACGGGATCACGGCTCCTGTCTTCAGGCCGGGGAGCCTCCGGGTTCGGGATCCAGAAACGCGATGGCTTGGGGACCCCGGTTGGGAAACAAAATAACGTTTATCTTTGTGGCATACTTGAACCACCCAGGCAAGAAAAATCGCCTTACCGCCTGGGAAGTAAACTAGGTGCAATCGTTCAGCCCCTCTTCACAAAGTTCAGGAGGCCTTGTCCAGCGAGGCGGTGACCAGCCATTGAGCCCACAGTTGGCGATGAGCCCCGTACTGGGACTGATATGAAAAACAACCACATAGCCGGGGTCAGGAGGCCTTCAGCGCCTGGTTGGACAAGGCCGCTGAACAAATGCGGCTCTTGGACACAGAAAGTGCAGTTGCCTACATAAGAGATGGCAAACTCCAAAAATCCACAAGCTACGTCGAAAAACCACAAATGCGGTCAGATGGAAAGGACGGGAGGATCATGATTCAGGGCGAACAGGTCTGGGACGCACATATCCACTTGTTTCCCGAGCGGCTTTTTGCGGCTATCTGGGGATGGTTCGACCGCTTCGGCTGGGATATCCCCTTCGCAGGCTGGGATCTGGATTCTTATCTAAGCTTTTTGCAGGATATGGGTGTGGACAGGGGGTTTCTGCTCCCCTATTGCCACAAGCCGGGCATGGCCATGGATCTCAACCGCTGGGTCCGTTCGGTCGCCCTGGCCAATCCCTGGCTCATCCCCTTTGCCTCCGTCCACCCAGAGGACGAGGAGATAGCCGATACCCTGGCTCTGTGTCTTGATTCCTGGGGGTTTGCCGGACTCAAGCTGCAGCTGGCGGTGATCAAGTATCCGGCCGACCACCCGGCCCTGGTCCCAGCCTGCCGGGAGGTCTACCAGCGGGACAAGATCCTGATCCTCCACGCCGGGACGGCACCGTACGCTCCGGGGCAGGAGGAATACAAGGCCCTGGGGCTGAGGCGGGTCCTGCCGGTACTGGAGGCGTTTCCCGGCCTGAAGCTGATCATCCCCCATTTCGGCCTGGATGAGCTGGGTCTGATGCAGGAGATCCTGGAGGCTTACCCCAAGGTCTGCGTGGATACCTCCTGGGCCCTGGCCAATCCGAAGCTGGAGGTGCCGGAGTCGGAGCTGGCCGGGTTCATGCTTGCCCACAGGGACCGGATCCTGTTCGGAACCGATTTTCCCATCCTGGAGCACTCGCCCCGGGATATGCTTTCCGCTCTGAACCGGCTTGTCCCGGATGCTGAGACCCGGCGGCTGATCCTGCATGCCAACGCCCAGCGGCTTGTGGCCGGAAGTGATGCAGTAGGTTCTCAACCGGGCTGAAGCGGATTTTTCCAGGCTCCGGCTATCTGGGGGCATCGTATCGGCCCTGCACTCCGCGGGGAGACAGGACCAGTTGCCAGAGCTGGTTGGATCTGGCCCGGAACGCTCCGGCACAGGTGAGCAGATAGTAGGTCCACATCCGGAAGAATCTCTGGTCGTAGGCTTTTTGCAGTTCGTCCCAGCGCTGGGTGAAGTTTTCGTGCCAGGCCATCAGGGTGGGATCGTAGTCCGCCCCGAAGCTGTGCCAGTCCTCAAGGACAAAGAGCCCCTCGAAGGCCGCGCAGATCTGTCGGGCTGAGGGGAGCATGGAGTTGGGGAAGATGTAGCGTGAGATCCAGGGTTCGCAGTCAGATCTGCTTTCCAGGCGGCCGATGGTGTGCAAAAGAAAGAGCCCATCGTCTTCCAGGAGGTTCCGGACCCGGGTCATAAAGGTCTGATAGTTCTTGACCCCCACATGCTCGAACATGCCCAGGGACAAAATGCGGTCGAATCTTTCGCTCACGCTGCGGTAGTCCTGGTAGCGGATTTCCACCGGAAGGCCCTTGCAGAGGGCCTGCCCGTACTCCACTTGTTCCCGGGACACAGTGATCCCGACCACCTCGGCCCCGTAGCGCTCTGCGGCGAATCTGGCCGTTCCGCCCCAGCCGCAGCCGATATCCAGCACCCGCATTCCAGGTTCAAGGCCCAGTTTGCGGCAGACCAGGTCCAGCTTGGCTTCCTGGGCTTCCTCCAGATCCCGGGCCTCTTTCCAGTACCCGCAGCTGTAGGTCATCCGCGAATCCAGCATCTTTTGGTACAGGTCGTTGCCGATGTCGTAGTGGTGCTTGCCCACCTCATAGGCCCTGGTGCTGTCTTGCAGGTTCAAGACCTTGGCCTTTACTGCAAACATCCAGTCCTTCTTCGGGGTTACCTGTTTGTCCAGCTCGGCGCGTATCACCCGGTGGATGAACTGGTCCAGGGCATCACAGTCCCACCACCCGTCCAGGTACGACTCCCCCAGCCCCAACAAGGAACCCTCGGCCAGGACCCGGGCGTAAAAGCGCTGATCGTGGATGCGAATGTCCCACGGCCGGTCCCCGTCAATTGTGACCCCAGCACAATCCAGCAGTTCCTGTATTCTCGTTTTGAGCTGCACGGCCTGCATATTCATCTCCTCCGGTGTTTGCTGCTGAAAGAAGATTCCCGGAGTCTAGCCAAAAAAGGAAGGAATGGACAAGGGAGTCTATGCGGGCGTGGACTTGGGTTGGATGCACAGGGGGCCAAATGCGGGAGGGCAACGACCGGCGGATGCCGGGAGAGCAGAAAAACGGCCCGCGGGCATTGGTTGTGGATCTGCCGCGCGAGCCGCAGGGTCATGGTCTGGGGGCTAAAATGCGAACTCCAGCCTCCTGTGAATATAGTAGGGGTGGTACTGGGTCATCCAGTGGGGGATCGTGGAATAGTCAAAGTCCAGGTTGACTGCGACCTGGCTTCCCGCCAGCGGGGTGTATGTTTTTTCAATCGCCTGACGGAGCTTGGTATCCAGCTCGCTCAGGCTTTTGTCGGCCACTTCCAGGGAGGTATCCCTGGCGATCCAGTTGGTTCCGTCGTGGATGAAGCTCATATTCAGAGTCTGCATAGGGCATCCGTTCCTGGTTGGAGTGGAAGGGGCGAACCAACGACTGGTTGCGGTTCATTTGAGCCCGGCTTGAGGGAAGGGGCGCCCCCTTCCCTCAAGCCGGGGCCTTGGTTTCTACCCGACTGTGGGCGGGACCATGCCGTGATGGAAGATCCAGGCCAGGGCCCAGCCGATGGGGATGATGATGAACAGCAAGGACAGCCCGTAGATCAGGGACAGCTTGCCCATGCCCTCCTCAGCCAGCCGCCTGAAGTCGGTGACCAGGCCGATGCTGGTGAAGGTGAGCATGAAGAACATCTTCCGCATCGGGCCTTCCACCGGATGAATGCCGAAGTTCATGCTTTCTCCGGGGATAATGCTCAGACCGATGAGCATAACGGCAAACCAGGCCACGAAGTACCCGAGGACAAACTTGGGGAACCGCCACCAGACCTCCATCTTCTGGACCCGTTCTCCGGGTTTTTTCTCCACGTAGTAGAGCCAGAGCATGGCCAGGACCAGGGCCCAGACCCCGATGAACATGTCGATCCAGATCTTGGTCATGACCGCGGAAGCCGTGATCCAGCCTTCCTCCCAATGCACGCCGAGCTCTTCAATCGCCCTGGTGCGCATGAGCTGGTCGGTTATCGCTCCGGAGGCGGCGTCGGCTCCGTCCGTTTTCACCGTCAGGCCCAGGCTGGCCCCTGCGGCCATGGGCTCATCAAACCAGGGGGTGTAGGTCAAAACCGGGGGAAGGATGATCAGCTCGATCAGGGCAAAGACCACGATGATCCCGGAAACCATGACCGGGACGATGGGCCTGGCCCGGATGGCCCCGCCGGTGGCAATGGCTGCGGATACGCCGCAGATGGAGATCCCTGAGGCAAGGGTCGCTGCCCATTCCCTGGAGACCTTGAACACCTTGCGGGAGAACGTGTAGACCAGAGGCCAGAACAGGAGATAGGCGGCAATGGTCGCGCAGCACCCGGAGATCAAGAGCTCCATGGCGAACCCGGTGGCGTCGATGGCCTTCATGCCCAGCTTGGTGCCCAGGCAGACGATGGCGATCTTGATGAACCACTCCGGGCGGGCTGCCTGGCGCATGAACTCCCGGAATTTTTGGGGGAACAGGTTCCCGATGATCAGGCCGACCAGGAGGGCGAAGATATAGTGAGCTCCGCCGATGGACAGGCTCCACTCCACTCCGAATTCGGCCCGCTCAATGGACGTGGCCTGAATATAGGCGTTCCGGGAGAGGATGAAGACGATGGCCGTCAACCAGTAGATAACGGTGAAGGAAAGAAAGAACTTCTTCACGTCCATCTTCATGGCTTTGGCCCCGATGCATGTGGCCGCAGTGTAAATCACATAGGACAGAAACAGGGAGGCCACTCCGGACAGCAGCCCGGAATGATCCGCAGTCAGTGAATTGCTGATGTCGGACCATACGGGAAACCAGATCATCCATCCGGTCAAGTCGATGCCGGTGGCTCCGGCGATGATGCCCAGGGCGACAAAGAAGATTCCGATCCAGAACGCCCACCAGTCTTCTGAGCTGAACATTCCGGAATACCAACGCGTGTTTTCGGCCATTCTCCTACCTCCTTGTGCGCATGCTCGCGGTCGCGGTTTGAGTTAATGCAGGATAAAAACATTGATCAGGGTGCCCAGGACGATGAGGGCCCCTACTCCGATGAGCAGGGAATACTTGACCAGCTTCCCTTCCCATTCCTCCCAGGGCTCTGCGTCCCTGGTCGCCTCGTGGCCGTAATTCTTCTGTTCCTCACTCATACCTGCCTCCTTACAAAAGTTATGGATCGATGGTCTTGGACCGAGTTCCAAGATTGGTGCAGGCCTGAGAGCAAAACAGATGCCAAGACGCAGGCGGAAGGCGGATACCGAAACCGCGGGGGGAGAATCCGGGCAGAGGCTGGGCGGCCTGCTAACCCAAGTTTGCAGGTCTGCTGCCAAGGGGCAGCAGGGGGCGGGTACCAGGTCGGTCTGAGACGGCAGGGATCCGGTGGCCGCTGCGGGGCAGTCCCGGGTCCGCACAAAATGCAGTGGGGCCGACGGCCGGCGAGGGAGGGGAATGCTTTCCGGCTCGAAATTTGCTATCTTCCGGGGTGCGGCCCGCCCGGGGTCAGAGGGCCAAAAAAGCAAAAACGCGCAAGACAAACTGCATAAAGCGGGAGAGAGGGATGAGCAGACAATGGATGTTCGGCTGCTGTTGTGCGCTGGTGGCAGCAGTGGTCATGTGCGCAGCGGTGAAGGCACAGGCCAAGAGGTTTTCATTTCCGGAAGCAGGATTTGGTCTCCAGTTGCCGGCCCAGTGGGTCCAGGTGCCCGGAGATGTCCTGCGGAAAAGAATGGAGAGCCTGGCCCAGGCCATGGAGATAGACACGGAGAGCAAAAGGCTGGACTACGACTATGCCCTGCAATTGGAGTCCAAGGAATGGTTCAGCTATCCGTACATCTTGATCAGCCACCGGGAAGGCCTGCGCGTGGACAGCGGCGAGATCCAGGAAATGAACGAGCGGGTGAAGACAAGCCTGCAGAAAGAGCAGCCGGGAGTGAGCAACAACGAACTGGTCTCTGCGCAGTATGATCCCCGGCGGCATGAATACAGGGCTGAAACCAGGTTTCGGATGGGCGAGACGGACATGGTCCTGCTCAAGGCGGTCTGGTACCTAAATCAGGACGTGCTGGTTGCCAGCGCCTATCTGCCGGAGTCCATGTACAGCCGGTATGCCCCGGATGTCCTCCAGGCAATGGACTCTCTGGACATCACTCCGGAGAATGTCTATCGAGCTGAAGACGACTCGGGAAGCACCTTCTGGGAGGCCGTCCTGCCCTACTCCAAAGTGATCATGGCCACGGTCATAGTCCTGCTGCTGGTGGGCATATATTTGTGGAGGCAGCGCAGCAACGGATCCTGATTCCAATCCCGCCAATGCCGAGGATCAGGCGAGGCCGGGGAGCATGCCGTCTATCAGGGACGCCGAACGGTTGATAGCCGAGACTGTGTCCTGGGGGCGGTGACTGACCATGACCATCTGGACCCGGTCCTGGGCCAGGCGGTCGAGGAGGACGAGGAGGTCCTGTCTGGCTTTCCGGTCCAGGCCTGCGCATGGTTCATCCAACAGGAGAAGACAAGGGTTGTGGACCAGGGACCGGGCCAGGAGCACCCGGCGCAACTGGCCTGAGGACAGGGTGGTGATGTCCTGGGCGGCCAGATGCTCGCAGTCCAGGGCCTGCAGCCAGGATCTTGCCTGGTCTTCTTCCTCCGGGGTGAACCGGTCCCGGTGTCCGATTTGCCCCCGCAGTCCGCTGAGCACGGTCTGCAGTCCGGTCTGGGAGCGCTGATGGGCACAGAGCAGCCCAGGGGTGAACAGCCCCACATCCCGGCGCAGGGACTGCAGGCTTGTGCTGTGCAGGGGAGGGTGCCGGGTTATAGTCCCTGCGGACTGGTGGATCTCTCCGGCCAGGAGGTGAAGCAGGGTGCTCTTGCCGGATCCGTTCGGTCCGTGGATCAGCCAGTTTTCCCCGGAGCGCAGGGTCCAGGACAAGGGGCCGAGGATGCGGCGGCCATGGATGGAAAGGACCACGTCCTCCATGCGGATGCGCACGGCCCCGGTCTTGGCGTCTGGGGGATGGGCCACACCCCGGTGGGTGCCGGCAGAGGACACCGGCCGGGCCGCGGGACCTTCAGGGGCCGCAGGAACTCCCTTCTCCCCGGATAGGGCCTCACGGGCCGGCAGCGGTCCATGCAGGCCTTTGTCCCGGATCACGACAACCTGCGGAACCAGGGGAGCCAGCTCATCCGGCCAGTGGGTCGCGGCCACGATTTGAACCCCCCGGTGGATCAGGGTGGACAAGACGCTCGACATCTGTTTCCTTGCCTGGGGGTCAAGGCCGGTGCCCATCTCATCCCAAAAGAGCAGCTGCGGATCACGGATCATGGCCCGGGCAGCCAGGGCCTTTTGAGCCTCGCCGGAGGACAGGGCGGCAAAAGGCCGGTCCAGAAGGTGGTTCAGTCCGAATGCCGCGGCCTGGTCCTGTACCTTTTCAGTCTGTTCCTTGCCCACAAAGCACAGCGGACGCAGGGAGTCGTCCAGCCCGCTGGAGATGACCTGGGCGCAGCTCAGGTTGTGCAGCTGGCGGAAGCGCAGCTCCAGCTCCGGGGATATCAGGGATGTTGCTTCTTTCCACCCCAGGGGGCTGACCTGCCACCTGCCCCGGACCGAAAAACGGCGGGGGGGATGCCCGTTGTGGGCCAGGGGCCAGATGTCCCCGCGCAAAAGGCTCAGGAATGTGCTTTTACCGGCCCCGTTGGGCCCAAGGATCAACAGGTTCTGGTCCCGATGCAGGGTGAAGGAGATCCGGTCCAGCACCGTCCTCCCCTGCCGTCTGACCGAAGCCTGCTCCAGGCAGAGGAGGGCGGAGGAATCACTGTCCGTAGCGGTCGATGTATGCATAGCCTGTGGATACTATTCAGGCAAGTAGTCAAAATCAACCTGGAAGATGGATGCCATGCCGTCTGGTGGAAAGACGAGTTTTCGAAAAGGAAAGGCCTTTAGCCTTCAGACCAGGTTCATAGTCGTCCTGGTGGCTGCTGCCTTGGGCCTGGGGGTGATATTCTTCACTATTTTGTACTTTCACATGCACAGCATCGTGATCCAGGAAGTGCGGTACCGGGCCAACAATATGCTGGATCAGGTCAACGCAGTCCAGTCCTATGTGCGCAACGTGCTCCGGCCCAGGATGTTTGAAGAATTGCCTGATGAGGATTTTATCCTGGAGGCCATGTCCTCCTCCTATATATCCAGGGAGGTGATGCAGACCACGGGTGAGCAGTCCGACCTGCTCTACCGCCGGGTGGCCACCAACCCCAGAAACCCGAAAAGCGCGCCGAACTCCAGGGAACGGGAGCTCATCCGCCTGTTCCAGGAACAGCCCCACCGGACCAGATGGGAAAACGTGGTCACCATGGAGGGGGAGAGATATTACCTGTGCGCCAGACCGGTGGAGTTCACCACCTCCTGCATGCGCTGCCACGGAGAGCCCAGCCGGGCACCCCGGGAACTGATCGAGCGCTATGGAAGCAAGCGGGGGTTCCATCATACCCCGGATTCCATCCAGGGGCTGGTCAGCATCGGTTTTCCGGTCCAGCGGGCGGTCCTGGGCATCAAGGAGGCCACATTCAGGTATCTCTTTTTCTATATTGTGGCCGTGATCATATTTTTCAGCCTGGTGCACATGTACTTCCGCCGCCTGGTGGTCTTTAATCTCAAGCGGCTGACCTCCATTTTTCAGCGCAACTTTCCGGAGCATCATTCCGAGAACCTGGTGGGGCAGAGAACCGATGGTCAGCCCAATGACGAGGTTGATCAGCTGGTCGATGGTTTTGAGCATATTGCCGGGCACCTTTTGGAGGCCAGGGAGCAGCTCAAGGAGTATGCAGCCAATCTGGAGCGGATGGTTTCCGAGCGAACCCATGAGCTGCACACAGAAGTCGGGGAACGCCAGGCCGATGTCCATCTCTTTGTCCATATCCTGGACGCCCTGCGCTCCAGCAGGGACAGCGAGGAGCTGCTGCACAGGACCCTGAGCCTGGTGGGGAGCCGGTTCAAGGCCCATCAGGTCAGCTACTTCTGCACCCAGTTTTCCAATCGGATCTATACCTGGCCCCAGGGGCAGCTCCCGCCGGAGCTTCCGCAGGATTTTCTGGACCTGGCCATGTCCAACCAGGTCCGGTGCACTGAGCACATGTGCTACGTCCCGGTACAGAGCCAGGAACAGATCTGGGGGATCCTGTACATTGATTTTCCGCCCGCGTTTCATCCGGAACGGATGTCGGACCAGGTCCTGCTGGCCCTGGGACAGCAGCTGGCCATCGCCCTGGAGAACATCCAGGCCTTTTACAGCCTCATGCATCAAAAAGAACTTTTGGAGTCGATCTTTGAGGGCATCTCCGACCCCCTGCTCCTCGTGGACCACAATGCCGGAGTTGTCCTGGCCAACCGCGCAGCCACGGACCTGATGCGGGATGAGAGCCATAGCGGGGCCGCGGATGAGCTCTTCCCGGTCCTGGGCCTGGAATCCAAGGACAAGCGCCTGGCCCCCAGGCTGATCAGCAAGAGCTTGACTCGGCAGGAATCCTGGTCGGAAGAGGTCCAGCTGTCCAACAGCAGGTCGTTTCAGATCAGCATCTATCCCATAGTCGGCTCCCACCATCCCCGGGGACTGGCTGTGTGCTACCTGCGGGAGGTGACAGCCGAACGGGCCATGAAGCGCCAGCTCCAGCAGGCGGAAAAGCTGAGCGCCGTGGGCAAGCTGGCCGCCGGTCTGGCCCATGAGATCAACAACCCCTTGGGAACCATCCTGTGCTACGTCAACCTGCTCAAAGGGTCTCTGGATCAGAGCCAGAGCCAGCAGGACCTGGAGGTCATCGAACGGCATACCAAGAGGGCCCAGAAGATCCTGCAGGACCTTCTGGACTTCGCCAGGCCCAAGGCAGCCGGATCCGGGTATTGCCGGCTGAATCAGATCATCAGCAGCAGCGTGCAGTTCTTGCAGGTCCAGGCGGAGAAAAAAGGAGTGGAGATGCTTTTGGAGCTGGATGCCGGCGATCCTCTTGTCGCCTGTGAGGAAAGCGCGCTGGAGCAGATTCTGAGCAATCTTCTGCTCAATGCCCTGGAGGCTGTGCCGGAGTCGGGGTGGATACAGGTGGGGTCGACATTGCATCCAGAAAAGGATGAAGCTGTTCTTCAGGTCCTGGATTCTGGGAACGGAGTGCCCGAGGACCTGCTGGGCACCATCTTTGATCCCTTCTTCAGCACCAAAGAGGTGGGCAAAGGAACCGGGCTGGGGTTGGCCATCGTCTACGGCCTGGTTCAGGACGTTGGAGGACGGATCGAGGTGGACAACGTCCCAGGTGCATGTTTCCGCATCTTTTTCCCTCTTGGAGCCACGAATGAATGATCACCTGCTGACCCTGGTTATAGTCGACGACGAACAGGATTTCGCCCGCGGATTGGCCCGGATGGTCCAGGGGCGGTTTCCGGATCTGGAGTGCCTGGCCGTTCCTTCTGTGGACGAGGCCCTGGAGATCATAAAGGACCGCACTGTCCCTGTGGTGCTCAGCGATTTGCGCATGCCGGGCAAGGACGGCTTTGATCTCGTGCACAGCGCCCTGCAGATCGCCCCCCAGGTGAGCATTATTCTGATCACCGCCTATGGGAGCATTGAGAAGGCGGTCCAGGCCTTGAAAAACGGGGCGTACGACTTCGTGACCAAGCCTGTGGACCACGAGAGGCTGTTCAGCCTGATTCAGAAAGCCCTGGAGCGCTATCACCTGATCACCGAGAACGACCGGCTGCGGCAAAAGGCCAGGGTCTGCGCAGAACACAGTACAATGATCGGGGAATCAGAAGCAGTGCATAAGCTGCAGCAGGCATTGGCCATGGTGGCCCAGAACGAGTACACTGTCCTGGTCCAGGGAGAGTCAGGAACGGGCAAGGAGCTTGCAGCCAGGATCATCCACGACCTCAGCGATCGTTCCAGGCACAAGCTGGTGACCGTGAACTGCCCGGCTATCCCGGACCATCTCCTGGAGTCCGAGCTTTTCGGGCACACCAAGGGCGCGTTTACCGGAGCGGACCAGGAACGGCAGGGATTATTCAAGGCTGCGGACAAAGGGACAATCCTGTTGGACGAGATCGGGGACATCAGCCTGTCCATCCAGACCAAGCTGTTGCGGGTCCTGCAGGAGCAGGAGATCAGGCCGGTGGGGTCGAACCGTTCCCAGCGGGTGGATGTGCGCATTGTGGCCAGCACCAATCAGGACCTGGGGGCGAAGATCCAGGACGGCTCGTTTCGGGAAGACCTGTACTACCGGCTGAATGTGCTGAATATACACCTTCCCCCGCTTAGGGAGCGCAAAGAGGACATCCCCTTGCTGGTCCATACCTTTCTCCACCGCGTCTGCCAGGAAATGGGCATAGAGCACAGGACCATGAGTTCTGAAGCCCTGTCCTACCTGGCGTCCAAGGAATGGCCGGGCAATGTCCGGGAACTGATGAACTTCGTGCGCCGGACGGTGGTCTTCTCTCCCGGGCAGACCATCGACCTGGAGCAGGTGCGTTCAGTGGATCAGGGCGGTCTGGACCTGGGGGGCGGCGGGACCCTGAAGCCGTACAAAGAGGCCAAGGCCAAAGTGGTCGAGGACTTTACCCGGGCCTATGTCCAGGATGTCCTCAGCCGGGCTGGGGGCAATGTGAGCGAAGCTGCCAGGCTGAGCGGGCTGGAGCGGGTCTCCCTGCAAAAGATCATGCGCAGGCTGAATATTCATGCGGAGTGACCGCCCCTTTCCTGTCCTCTGGCCTACCCATCAGCCGTGGCCACGGTTTCCACCGCAACCCTGGCCGTTCCCTGATCGAGAAAGTCCAGCCTCTTGGCCGCCCCGGCACTGAGATCGATGATCCGGCCGGGGACAAAAGGTCCCCGGTCATTGACCCGGACCACAATGCTCCGGTCGTTGGCCAGATTGGTGACCCGGACATAGGAGGGCAAAGGGAGGTGCTTGTGGGCGGCTGTGAGCTGATCGGGATCGAAGGCTTCCCCGTTGGCAGTCATGTGGCCCCCGGGCTGGTTCAGGGTCTCGTTTCCGTACCAGGAGGCAACCCCTGTCTCCCGGTAGGTGCGGGCCCTGGCCACGGACATGGGGTGGTAGCGGCGTCCGCCAACCACGTAGGGAGCGTTCTTCACCCGGCCCTGGGCGATGGCCTCCTTGGGCGACAAGCCGTCGATGGACTCGATGTTGTCATGGGTCAGGGGCCAGTCCAGAGGGGCTGCGGCGATCTCAAAGGTGTACCCGCCCACCTTGGTCAGGATCTTGGCCGTGCCCCAGGCTGTCTTGCCGGTGATCTTGGTCGCGGTGTAGGCGGTCTTCACCGTGGCCTTGGTCAGGTCGTAGGGAAGGGTGACCAGGGTGCAGGAGGAGAGGAGGGCGCACGTCCCCAGGCAGAAGGCGATAGCGAGGACGCCGAGGCGGGATGCACAGCGAAGCTCCATGTCCGATGCTTACCAAATCAGGATCAGGGGGGCAATGGCCAGCCTGTACCAGGCAAAAGGACGCAGGGTGATCCTGGAGAGCAGGTGTATAAAGCTTGTGACCGCAGCCCAGGCGGCGAAAAAGGAGACCACAAAGCCGATGCCCAGGGTCATCCAAGTCCCTGGATCCAGATGATGCCAGCCCCGGGCCAGATCATAGCCGGTGGCGGCGAACATGATGGGCACAGCGGCCACAAAGGAGTACTCCGCGGCCAGTCTGCGCTGAGCGCCCAGGAGCATTCCGCCCATGATGGTGGCCGCTGATCTGGAGAACCCGGGCCACAGGGACAGGCACTGAAAGATGCCCACGCCCAGGGCCAGCCAGGGAGTGATCTGGTCCAAAGAAGAGTATCTATTGCTGCGGGGCATGCGCTCCACCGCCAGGATGGCCAGGGCCCCGACAGCCAAGGCCCAGGCCACGGTCTGGGGGTTGAACAGGTATTCCTTGATCAGGTCACTGGTGGCCAGGCCCAGGACCGAGGCGGGCAGACAGGTCAAAAACAGGAGATACAGCCCCCGGGGTCCGGAAAAGGCCAGGTTCGGATCAGGGCGGACCAGAGCAGCGAAGCGGCTGCGGTACATGACCACAACAGCCAGGATGGCCCCCAGCTGAATGACCACCTCAAACATTTCAGCGGCCGGCCCGGTAAAACCAAGGGCGTGTCCGGTAAGTATCAGATGGCCGGTGGAGGATACCGGCAGAAACTCGGTGAGCCCTTCCACTATCCCCATGATCACAGCGATCACATAGTCGTGCATGCAGGTTCCCCTGGGTGCGGGTTTTCGGTGCCGAGGAACAGGGGTACTTGATCGGGTCCAAAGTTGCAAGCTGGGTGGGCCTCAGGTAGAGTCCCGGGACAGTTTGCCCGGAGAGACCGGATGAGATTCAACGACCATGCGAGGAGGCAGAGCAGATGTCCACGATTATTCCCAAAGACAAGAAGGTCCGCGACGCCCTGCAGCGGGTCAGCGACCGGGTGGCCCAGGGCGAGGACCGGAAGAAGGCCGTGCGGGACGCGGTCTTTACCTTCAATCTGGATCCCAAGCAGGAGGACTATCTCTATCGCCTGCTGGCTGATCAGGATTCGTGAACCCCTTTCTGGCGGCCGGATATTTGAGGGCCCGAGGAGCAAAATGAAGAGGCATCGGGATTGAGAGTCGTCAAACGCCTATATGTAGAAAATGTGCGGGAGCTGATCAGCATCGGGGCCCTGTGTCTGGCTGTCTTCATCACCCTTTTGCTGGTGGGCAAGATGCTCAGGCTCAGAGAGGTCCTGGTGAACATGGACCTCTCCATCCTGGATATCGGTGCCCTGTTCGTCTATCTCGCCCCCTTTTTTCTCATGCTGCTCATCCCCATCGCCGGGATGATCAGCACATTTCTGACCTTCCAGCGCATGAGCGGGGACAGAGAGCTCATGGCCCTTCGGGCCGGAGGCATCTCTTTGTCCCAGATCCTGCCTGCTCCCAGCCTGTTTCTTGTGCTGTGCGCCGGCCTGACCCTGTGGGTGTCCTTCTTCGGCGTTTCCTGGGGCATGGAGCAGTTTCAGCACAAGCTCCTGGATCTGGCCCGGAACAAGGCCCAGCTTTCCTTGCGTCCCGGGGTGTTCAATCGCGATTTTCCCGGACTCGTGGTCTACGCCCAGAATGTGAACCGGGAAACCGGAGAAATAGCCGGAATCTTCATCCATGATATGACCCATACAAAGGACGGGGTGAATATCGTGGCCCCCAAGGGCCGGGTCGCGACGGATCACGCCCAAGGCAAGATATACTTCATCCTCACCGACGGACGCATGTTCCGGGTGGAGCAGGGCAGCATGGATGTGCTCTCCTTCTCCTCGTACAGGGTCTCCCTGGATCTGAGTCGACTGCTGCAGAACGTCGATGTGGAGCAGGACCAGCCCAGATACATGTCCTGGCCGGAGCTGAACAAAGCGGCACAGAGCCCTGAGAGGCGACCGGACAAGGGGGAGGAGTTCTTGCGCAGCGTGCAGGTGGAGCGGCACAAGCGGCTGGTTCTTCCGGCTGCCTGCATTGTTCTCGGGCTTGTGGCTCTGCCCCTGGGCTGGATACTGGACGAGCTCAAGCGCCAATACGGGGCGATCTTGATTGTCGGCGTCTTTCTGGCCTATTATGCCGTTTTTTCTCTGGGCATCAGCCTGGGGCAGCTGGGCATGGTCCCTCCGGCGGTCGGGGCCTGGTCTCCGAATGTCCTGTTCCTGGCCCTGTCCGCCGGGCTGTTCAGGCAGGCCCTGCACGAACGGGGGACACCGGCGGGAAAGCGGATCTTCTCGGCTGTGCAGGGGGTATTCCGGCGATGAAGACCTTTACCCGCCATCTCCTGTGGAACAACATGCTGATCATGGGCATCTGCCTTTTGACCTGCACCGGGATATACCTTCTGGTCGATGTCTTCGACCGCTTGGACCGGATGCTGGAGAAGGGCGGTGCTGCATGGGAGATCCTGGTCTACTTCGGGGCCAAGATTCCCCTCATCCTCTCCGAGATCCTGCCGGCGGTGGTCTTTCTCAGCTTGGTCATTCAGATTGCCGGCATGCGCAAGCGCCGGGAGACGACAGCTCTGGAAGCAGGAGGGGTGTCCTACTTCCGCTTGGTGTGCACGGTCCTTGTGCTCGGGCTGGTCTGGAGCGGGGTCCAGCTGGGTTTTTCCCAGGGCCTCGGGGTTCAGGGACAGCAGGTAAGCGATGCGGTCTGGGACTCCCTGGGCGGTAGAGAGGAGAAGACACAGGAGCGGATCAACGACCTATGGCTCCGCAGCGGGCAGACTGTCCTGCACATGGAGGCGGTGTGGCCCGCACGGCAGGAGGCTCGCGGGCTCACCCTGTACGCTGTGGACCAGGGGTTTACGGAGATAGACCGGCTGATTCAGGCTGAAGCTTTACGTGCCGGGGATGGGGGCTGGCAGCTGCAGGAAGCGGAGGTCCTGGATCCCCAGAGTTTTGCGTATTCCACAGAGGAGACGCTTTCCCCGGATCTGGAGCTCAGCTTCCAGTCCGTGCAGGTCTCCCAGGAGGACAATGAGCCCGAGGATATGTCTCTGTGGGAACTCAGGGCGCACATTGAACGCCTCAAGGATTCTGGAGCGAATGTGGAACTGCTGCGCACGGCCTGGCATCTGAAGATCAGCTATGCAGCCTCCGTTCTGGTGCTGTCCGCAGTGGCCCTGGTTTTGACCCGGAAGTGGGAAAATCTTTTTGCCTCCATCGGGTGCGGCCTGGGGATCATCTTCGGCATGCTGAGCATGCATACCCTGGGAGGCACCCTGGGCGAAAGCGGCGCGCTGCCGCCCTGGCTCGGGGCCTGGATGGGCAATCTCCTGATCGGCGGTCTGACTGCTCTCGGGTTGGGGATTCAGATCCGGGGCCGAGTGACCTGACCCTGGGCAGGCCCGCTGTCCTCTCAGGCTTGGTTCGGTCCGCCGGAGGAGTCCTGCAGCAGGTCCTGTACATATTGGGCGAGTTCTGTATTCCCCTGCCCGTTTTTGGCTGAAAACAGCACAGGCTGGAATGACGCGGCGGTCAGGTCCAGCCAGGTGCGCCGGATCTTGGCCCGCCAGCCCATTTTGGTCTTGTCCACTTTGGTTAAAACAGGCAGAATGGGAATCTGTTGGGCTTTCAAGGAGTTGACCAGATCCAGGTCCAGCTGTTGGGGCTTGAGGCGGCTGTCGATGAGGATCATCACCGCTTTGACCTGCACGGCGTTGCGTTCAAAGTATCTGTTCACCAGCTGAGCCCACAGGTCCCGCTCCTTTTTGGAGCGTTTGGCGTAGCCGTAGCCCGGCAGGTCCACCAGATAGCCGTGGAGCTCAGGCAGCCAGTACAGATTGATGCTTCTGGTCTTGCCCGGGCTGGAGCTGGTCTTGGCCAGGGATTTCCTTCCGGCCAGGGTGTTGATCAGGCTGGATTTGCCCACATTGGAGCGTCCGGCAACCACGATTTGCGGACTGGCCCAATCCTTGATCTGGCCCAGGGTGTAGACGGTATATTCGAGCTCGAGATCCAGTGTCATTGGTGTTTCCAATAGTCGTTTGGGGGGAGCTGTGCGTAGAAGCCTTATTCTTTTTGGTATGCTTTGCTGTCTTGTGGCCTGCACCTCCAAGGGTGAGGTCAGCACGCCGCCGACCCAGGCCCTGCATACTACACAGTGGAAGGAGTCGGCAACAGTCCAGGTCTCCCGGGATGGGCCCGATATCCCGGAGGGCGAGGATCCGGCGTCCTTCCTGCAGGATCGGGGCGCGGTCCGGGGGGTCAGGGAGGTCTTCAACGTCTGGCTGACCAGGGGGCTGCTTTTTGAGCAGAAGGAGGGCATTGTCTCTGTCCCGCGGTCCGGAGACTTTCTGATCCTGGATCAGGATCCGGGGGTGGAGTATGACGCTTCGGCGGACGTCTACTCCGGGTGGTATGCGGTCCAGGTCCGGTTTGCGCCCAGGGCGGGCCTGGAGGGGGAAATCATTGACCTGCGGGGAGAGCGCTCCATGGCCGCTGGATTCGATGATGTCCTTATCCGGGGCGGACAGTGGCTGTCCGGGGCTGAAAACGCATTCTTTCTGGTGGCCAGGCCGGCCGCAGGGGTCGAGGCCCCGGTCATGCGCATGATCGGGACCGGCCGGATCACCCAGGTCCTGGGCACCCTTGCCCAGGGGCGACTGCTGGAGACCAACAGAGAGATCCGGGTCGGAGACGCAGTCTGTCCGGTCCGGGTATCCATCCGGAGGGAAAGGGACCAAAGGCCTGCATCCCGGGACGGCCGGAAAAGGGAGATCGAGGAGGTCATCGTGGAGCCGGAGCCTTTGCCCTCCAGCCCTCAATGGTCCGCTCCGGCGGAACCCAAGTAGGGGGCCGACCCGGATGAACGGAGGAAGCCGCAATGGTCTTCGATCATGAAGTGCAGTTTGATCCGTGCAACGAAAGATAAGAGCCCATGCTGCTGGTTACGTCGTTCCACTATTGCCCGTCTCCAATCGCTGAACACATCTGGACCACGAGAAACGCGTGGTAATCTAGTGAAGAGTCTTCATTATAGCTCCCACGCAGAGCGTGGGAACGATAAAAAAGAGCCAGGATTCCCGCTTGGGCGGGAATAACGGAAATATCTGGAGTTTCGTCGCAGTGTTCATTCGGTTTCTTGCATGCTGAGCACAGGAAAAGGCGACTACCATGAACAGACGCAAGTTTTTGATCCTCAACGGTCCGAACCTCGGGCACTTGGGAATCCGGCAGCCGGATATCTACGGCCAAAAGACCATGGACGATCTTCCCCGGCTCATCCGGGCCACTCTGGGACCGGAGCGGGCGGCCGGGATAGACTGGGACATGGATCAGAAAAACAGCGAGGGTGCGTTGATAGACAGGCTGGAAGAGGCCCACACATCCGGAACGGACGGGATTGTGCTCAATGCCGGGGCCTACACCCATACCAGCCTGGCCCTGGCCGATTGTCTGGCCTGGATCGAGGTCCCGTGCGTTGAGGTCCATCTGAGCAATGTCTGGGCCAGGGCGGAGTCCATACGTCACCAGAGCCTGATCGCCCCCTGGTGCATCGGAGTGATTGCCGGTTTTGGATTGATGGGGTATGCATTGGCGGTTTCGGCCCTGATCGAGCATCTTCAGAACAAGTAACACAAGGCTGGAGGAGGCGCATGTATAATACGTCCAACATCCGCAACGGCTTGAAGATAGAGCTGGACGGATATCCGTACGAGGTCCTCAGTTTTGAGCACTCAAAAGTGGGCCGGGGCGGGGCCCATATCAAGACCAAGCTGCGCAATCTGATGACCGGGGGGGTGATGGACCATACCTTCCGGTCCGGGGAGAAGATCAGCAAGCCGGACCTGATGGCCAAGGATATGCAGTTCTTGTACCGGGACGGCGAGCATTACGTGTTCATGGACATGGAATCCTACGAGCAGGTGGATGTGGATGCGGAGACCCTCAAGGGCAAGGGCGGCTACCTCACGGACGGCCAGGAGGTCAAGGTCCTGACCTATAACGGCAAGGTCATCGACCTGCAGCTGGCTGCATCCGTGGTCATGCAGGTGGCGGATACCGAACCCGGGATCAAAGGGGATACGGTCAGCGGGGCCAGCAAGCCGGCCACTCTGGAAAGCGGAATCACCATCAACGTCCCGCTGTTTATTGAGCCCGGGGACATGATCAAGGTGGACACCAGAAGCGGCGAATATTTGGGACGGCAGTAGACCGGGATCCATGGTAGTCATCGACGGAAACAAGCTGGTCCGGGAGATCAGCGCCCTGGGCTTGGGATGCGTCTCGATCTTTGTGATCCTCAGTCTGGCCACGTTTTCGGCCCAGGATCCGTCCTTGAGCTCGGCGTCCTCGGATCTGTACGCCGTGCACAATGCCGGCGGGGTGATCGGGGCCATGCTGGCCGGGATGCTGGTCGATCTTCTGGGGGTGGGGGCGTGGATCGTCCCCGGGCTGGCTCTCTTGGCCACGGGCCGCCTCCTGTGGCCTCCGCGGGGCGTGGGCTGGACCAGGCTGCCTAGCTGGGGCATCCTTTTCCTGTGCGGACATGTCGGCTTGGAGGTCCTCTCCAGCCATGCCGGGTTCCGGATCGGAGACATGGCCGGCGGGGGATACCTGGGACAGAGCCTGCAGGAGCTCGGCATGCGCTATCTGCATGCCGGCGGGAGTGCGATCTTGTGGGTCTTTCTGACCCTGGTCGGCCTGCAGACCGCGCTGCGCATATCCTGGTCCTCTCTGCTTGGGGCTTTGATTCAGGCCGGAGGCAAAGCGGCGGATGCGCTGGCCGGATTGCTCGGCAGGGTTGCCGGGGCGGGGCGCAGGACGGCCAGGATTCAGCCGCAGGGACAAGGCGCGGATAAAGAGGACCAGGCTGGACTGCGGTCCCGAAAAGCCGTTGCCAAGGCAAAGCCCAAACCCCGCAAGCAGGCAAAGAGCCGCAGCACCCCCCAGCCTGTCCCCGCGGCCCAGCCCCCGGAGCCGGTCAAGCCGATCAAGCGGCTGAGTGCGGAGCACGATCTGCCCCCGGCCGACCTTTTGGATCAGATCCCGGCCCAGGAGGAGCACACTCAGGATGATCTGCAGGGCGTGGCCGACAAGCTTGCATCCTGCCTGGACGAGTTCGGGGTCCAGGGCACAGTGGTGGAGACCAAGCCGGGACCGGTGGTCAGCATGATCGAGTTCAGACCCGCCCCCGGGGTGAAGATCAGCCGGATCGCCAATTTGAACGATGACCTGGCCTTGGCCCTGAAGGCATCGGCTGTGCGTATCGAGGCCCCTATCCCGGGCAAGGATCTGGTGGGGGTCGAGATCCCCAATCAGGACCGCAAGACTGTCTATTTCCGTTCCATCATCGAGTCGGACGCCTTCCAGAAATCCCAGAAGCCGCTGACCATGGCCCTGGGGCAGGACATCCAGGGCCAGGCCCGGGCCGAGTCCCTGGCCCACATGCCGCACCTCCTGGTGGCCGGAGCCACTGGAGCCGGAAAGAGCGTCTGCCTGAACAGCATCCTGACCAGCTTCCTGTTCACTCATTCCCCCCAGGACCTCAAGCTCATGCTGGTCGATCCCAAGCGGATCGAGATGGCCCCTTACGGGGATCTGCCCCATCTTATTCACCCGGTGGTCACGGAGATGGATATGGCCAAGACGGCCCTGGATTGGGCGGTGCATGAGATGGACCGCCGATATGCGGCCATGGCCCGGCTCAGTGTACGCAATATTGAGGCCTACAACTCCAAGCTGGCCAAGATGGGGGACGACCTCCCGGAGGAGCTGCAGGACCTGGAGCGCATGCCCTTTCTGGTCATCATCATCGACGAGCTGGCCGATCTGATGTTCACCGCGGGCAAAGAAGCCGAGGCCAGCATTGTTCGTCTGGCCCAGCTGGCCCGGGCCGCCGGTCTGCACCTGATCATCGCCACCCAGCGCCCCTCGGTGGATGTGGTCACCGGGCTGATCAAGGCCAATTTTCCGGCCCGAATCGCCTTTCAGGTCAGCTCCAGACACGATTCGCGGACCATACTGGACAGCGGTGGGGCCGAGTACCTGCTGGGCAAGGGAGACATGCTTTTTAAGTCCAGCGCTGGCCGGATGGAGCGGATTCACGGGGCATTTATCAGCGACAATGAGATCAATGCGGCCATTGATTTCTGGAAGCACAAGGAGCCGGCGCCAGCCCAGGTGGATCTGGCCGAGTGGAAGCAGGACCAGCAGGGGGGTGGGGGGAACGGAGCCGACGACGACATCAGCCAGGATCCTCTGTACGATCAGGCAGTAGAGTCTGTGGTCACCAGCGGCAAGGCCTCTATCTCCATGATTCAGCGCCAGATGCGCATCGGATTCAATCGGGCGGCCAGGTTTATTGAACAGATGGAGCGGGATGGTATCATCGGTCCCCAGGAGGGGAGCAAACCCAGGACGGTGCTCAGGCAGTAGGATTGCGGGGCAGCCAGGGGCTGCCCCGCAATCTTGCACAGCTGAATCAGAATGTGTCCCAGTGAGTAAACTCCTCGATCTCCCGGCGCTTGGGAGGGGAGGGGACCTTGGCCGGGACCCCGACCGGGATCAGGGTGACCAGCTCCATAGCCTCCGGCATCTTGAGTGCCCGGGCCGCTTGGTCGTGGTCGAAGAGGCCGAGCATAACTGAGCCCAGGCCCATGGCGTGGGCGGCGAGACACAAATTCTGGGCTGCGAGTCCGAGATCAAACATGAACCAATCCCCGAACTTGGTCGGGGCCTGCCCTTTGTAGTATCCGGAGGTCTGTAGCTTGGCACAGAGGGCGAAGACCACAGGGGCCTGGACCACGGCATTGGTCCCTGGATTGCCCTTGGCCATGGTCTCCTGCAGCTGGGACTTGATCTGCTCGTCGCGGACCACGACCACCTCCCAGCATTGGGTGTTGGCCCAGGACGCGGACCAGCGTACGGATTCCAGAAGGGTCTGGATCTGGTCCTCGCTGAGGGGCTGCTCCTCGAACTTGCGCACAGAACGTCTGTCTTTGATGGCCTGAATCCAATCCGTCATAAGGCTTCCTCCACGATGTGGGGCAAAGATGCCCCAGGGCGTTCAATTGAAGTTTTCCGTGGTTTCTGATACCAAAACCTGAGTCTAATCAAGCTGATGTGCATGCAGAATCGAGCACATAGCTTTGATTGTCCGTTGTACCCAAAATGCAGGACGAAGTCCACCAGCCTTTGGCCCGACAACCTGGAACGGGCATGGATACGAAGCCAGGAAACGGCTGAGAGCATAAGAACCTGGGGCATGGATTGTATGCGTGGTGAAATGGAGGGAAAGGAGTTCAAAGATGCAAAAAATCAAAGTGGCTGTAGCCGGAATTGGCAATTGTGCAAGCTCGCTGATTCAAGGCTTTTTCTATTACCAAGACAAGACCCCTGAAGATGCCATCGGACTCATGCACTGGGAGATAGGGGGATACAAGCCCAGTGACATTCAAGTGGTTGCGGCCCTGGATATCGATAAACGCAAGGTTGGACGGGATGTATCGGAAGCCATCTTTGCTCCTCCCAACTGCACCCAGACTTTTTATCCCCACGTGCCGAAGCAGGATGTCGAGGTCCGCATGGGACGCATCCTGGACGGCTTTTCCGAACATATGCAGGGATATGCAGAACACAATACCTTTGTCCCGGCAGACGAGCCTGAGCCGGACAAGGAGCAGGTAGTGGCCTATCTCAAGGAAAGCGGGGCCGAGATGTTGCTCAACTACCTTCCGGTGGGATCGGAACAGGCGGTCCAGTTCTACGCCCAATGCGCCCTGGAAGCCGGGATCGGGTTTGTGAACAATATTCCGGTTTTCATTGCCAGCGACCCAGAGTGGGGCCAAAGATTTGCGGACAAGAACATTCCCATCATCGGAGACGACATCAAATCTCAGATGGGGGCCACCATCGTTCACCGGGTGCTGACAGACCTTTTCCGCCGGCGGGGGGTGCCCCTGGAGCGGACCTACCAGCTGAACACCGGCGGAAACACGGACTTTATGAATATGCTGAACAGGACCCGCCTGCAGTCCAAGAAGACGTCCAAGACCGAGGCGGTTCAGGCCGTGGCCGGCAAACGCCTGAACGAAGACGATATCCATGTCGGCCCCAGCGACTACGTAGCCTGGCAAAAAGATAATAAAATCGCCTTCATCCGTATGGACGGCAAGCTGTTTGGGGATGTGGGGATAAATCTGGAGCTGCGTCTCTCGGTAGAGGACTCCCCCAACTCGGCAGGTTGTGGGATCGATGCCATCCGGTGTATCAAGGTGGCCCTGGAACGCGGCCAGGGAGGGCCCCTGCTCGGGCCGTCCTCCTATTTTATGAAGCATCCTCCGCAACAGTACAACGACGATACCGCCTGGCAGAAGACCGAGGACTTTATCCTCGGTTCGGAATAACCCGGCGCTTGATCTGAGCGGATGGAGCTTTTGAGATAAGCGGTTGCCTTTTCTCACAAACCCACATGCCTGAACTCCCAGAAGTCGAAACCATTGCCCGGGGGCTTTCCCCTCTGGTCCAGGACCGGAGGATTGCCGACCTCGAGGTCCTGGCCCCAGGCAGCGTACATGGCGACCCGCAGGCCTTTGCCCAACGGCTGGCCGGGCGGAGCATATGCAGCGTCGGACGGCGGGGCAAGCTCCTGCTTTTTGAGCTCTCAGCCGGGCAGGTGTTGGCCGGACACTTGAAAATGACCGGCAAGTTCCTGTTTTTTCCTCCAGGCACAGCGGAGCTCACCTCCCATGCCCGGTGCATCTTCCATTTGGACGACGCAAGTACTCTGGTCTTTGAGGATCAACGCAGGTTCGGATATCTGCGATGCATGCACAGCAGCGGGCTTTCGGCCTGGCCGTTTTACGCCCGGCTGGGGCCTGAGCCTCTGCAGATGACCGAGATGGAGTTTGTCGCCTGTCTCGGTTCCAGACGAGCCGCGATCAAGGCTCTGCTCCTGGATCAGACCTGCATAGCCGGAATCGGAAATATCTATGCCGATGAGAGCCTGCATCTGGCCGGCATCCATCCTCAGACCCAGGCGGAAAGGATACCCCGAACCAGGCTCGGCTTTCTGCATCGCTGCCTGCGGGACGTTTTGACCAGGGCTGTGCATGCGGGGGGGAGCTCGTTCCGGGACTATGTGGACGGTCTGGGCAGGCCGGGATCTTATCAGGACACCTTTATGGTCTACGGCCGCAGCGGTCAGCCCTGCCGGCAGTGCAGCACAGAGCTGGCCAGGATTCGGGTCGCCGGCCGGACCACTGTCGTCTGTCCCTGCTGCCAGCCACGGGACGGATAGCCCTGGAGCGGGCCGGCAGCAGGCAGGACCGGGAAGGGCACAATCAGCAACCCGCAATGTGGCAATCTGTATCCAGCGGAGCAAAGAGGACATGAACAACGCATCCCTCTCAAAGGGGTATGAGCCCCAGAACGTAGAAGACAGATGGCTTCGGTTCTGGGATGAGGCGAAGACATTCACCCCGGATCCCGATTCGGACAAGGACCCGTTTTCCATTGTCATTCCCCCGCCCAATGTGACCGGAACCCTGCACATGGGGCACGCCCTGAACCTGACCCTGCAGGACGTCCTTTGCCGGTACAAGCGGCAGCAGGGATATAACGTGCTCTGGGTCCCGGGCACGGATCATGCCGGGATCGCCACCCAGAACGTGGTGGAAAAGGCCCTGGCCCGGGAAGGCACCAGCCGGGAGGAGCTGGGCCGGGAAAAGTTCGTGGACCGGGTATGGGAATGGAAGCAGGAGTACGGAGACAAGATCCTGAACCAGATCCAGCGCATGGGGGCCTCTGTGGACTGGTCCAGGCTGCGGTTCACCATGGACGACGGGTTGTCCCGGGCCGTGCGCGAGGTCTTTGTCCGGCTCTATGAACAGGGCCTTATCTACCAGGGGGACTACATCATCAACTGGTGCCCGCGGTGCCAGACCGCCCTGGCCGATCTGGAAGTGGAGCACGAGGACATGGACGGCGGGCTGTATCACCTCCGTTATCCGGTGGTAGATGGGGACCAGGAGATCATCATCGCCACCACCCGTCCGGAGACCATGCTCGGGGACACTGCCGTGGCCGTTCACCCTGAAGATGAACGCTATGCCCAGCTTATCGGCCGGGAAGTGGAGCTTCCGCTGGTGGGCAGAAAGATCCCGGTCATTGCCGATCCCTATGTGGACCGGGAGTTCGGGACCGGTTGCCTGAAGGTCACCCCGGCCCACGATCCGAACGACTTCGAGCTGGGAAATGCCCACGGTCTGGAGTTTATCCGGGTCATTGACGAGAACGGCCGGATGGCGCCGGAAGCCGGGGAAGCCTACGCAGGGATGGACCGCTTCCAGTGCCGGAGGCAGGTGGTTCAGGACCTCAAGGACCAGGGCTTTTTGATCAAACAGGAGCCCTACCGGCACAAGGTGGGGCAGTGCTACCGGTGCCAGACCGTGATTGAGCCGGCTGTCTCCACCCAGTGGTTCGTGGCCACGTCCACCCTGGCCGCGAAGGCCAAGGCGGCCGTGGACCGGGGGGATACCCGTATATTTCCGGCCAACTGGAAGAACCTGTACGACGAGTGGCTGGACACCATCCGGGACTGGTGCATCTCCCGGCAGATCTGGTGGGGACACCGTATCCCGGCCTGGACCTGCCGCGACTGCGGCCGGCTTATCGTGGCCAGGGAGGATCCCGACCGGTGTCCGTCCTGCCAGGGGAGCGACCTGGTCCAGGACGAGGATGTCCTGGATACCTGGTTCTCCTCCGCCCTTTGGCCGTTCAGCACCCTGGGCTGGCCGGACGAGACCCGGGACCTGCGGGCCTTCTATCCCACCAGCGTTCTGGTCACCGGCTTTGACATCATATTCTTCTGGGTGGCCAGGATGATGATGATGGGCCTGGAGTTCATGGATGAGGTGCCTTTCCGCCATGTCTATATCCACGCCCTGGTCCGGGACGAGGACGGCCGGAAGATGAGCAAGTCCACCGGGAACGTCATCGATCCCCTGGACATGATCGACCGGTACGGCGCGGATGCCCTGCGCTTTACCCTGGCCGTGTTCGCGGCCATGGGCCGGGACATCAAGCTCTCCGAGTCCAGGATTGAAGGCTATAAGCACTTCATCAACAAGATCTGGAATGCGGCCCGCTTCGCCCTGATGAATCTGGACCAGGATGTGCCGGCCCTGAACCGGGAGGACGTCTCCGGGTTCAGCCACCGCTATATCCTGCATGAGCTGGAGCAGGTCAAGAAGCAGGTCTCCCGGGCCCTGGACAGCTACCACTTCAACCAGGCGGCCCAGACCCTGTACCGGTTTGTATGGCACACCTACTGCGACTGGTATCTGGAGATGATCAAAAACGAGCTCTCCAGCCAGGATCCCGCCGCCCGCTCCCGGGCCCAGACCTGTCTGCTGCACAGCCTGAGCGAGATATTGATCCTCCTTCATCCGTTCATCCCCTTTGTCAGTCAGGAGATATGGTCCCATCTCCCGGTCCGGGAAGAGGAGAACCTAGCCGCGGCCGCCTTCCCGGCCCTGCATCCGGAAAGCGAGGATCCCGCCTTGGGAGAGGATATGGAGTTCTTCCAGGGCGTGGTGGTCAGCATCCGGAACATCCGCAGCGAGCTGAACATCGCGCCCTCCACCAAGCTCGAGGTCCTGGTTCAGGCCGAGGGGCGGCCGGCGGCGTTTCTGGAGGAGCAGCAGGAGGTGATCTGCACCCTGGCCCGGCTGCAGTCCCTGACTGTCCAGCCCGAGGTCGTGCCCCCCCAGGCCGTGGCCAGTGCCGTTGTCCAGGGCTGTGAGGTGTATGTGCCCCTGGAGGGGATTGTTGATTTTGAGTCCGAGCTGGCCCGCCTGGACAAGCAGTTGGCCAAGATCGACAAGGATATGCAGGGCCTGGGCAAGAAGCTGGAGAACGAGAATTTTGTGGCCAAGGCCCCGGCCGAGGTGGTGGACAAGGAGCGCTCCCGGCTCAAGGAGCTGCGGGAAAAACGGGAAAAGCTGGCTGAGCTGCAGGGCAGGCTGCAGCAGTGCGTGGCCTGAACCCCTGCATGAAGTCTTATTTATGAGCAAAGTTTATCTCCTTGGGGCCGGACCCGGGGATCCAGGGCTCTTGACCCTCAGGGCCCGGGAGATCCTGGCCGCAGCAGACACCGTTGTCTACGACTACCTGGCCAGCCCCGGACTATTGGAGCACTGCCGCCGGGACGCGGAGCTCATCTATGTGGGCAAGAAGGGCGGAGATCACACCATGGGGCAGCAGGATATCAACGCCCTGCTGGTGGACAAGGCCAGGTCCGGCCGGTGCGTGGCCAGGCTTAAAGGCGGGGATCCGTACGTCTTCGGCCGGGGGGCGGAGGAAGTCGAGGACTTGGTGGCAGCCGGGATCGACTTCGAGGTCGTGCCCGGAGTGACCTCGGCGGTTGCTGCTCCGGCCTACGCCGGCATCCCTTTGACCCACCGGCGGTACTCTTCTTCAGTGACTTTCATTACCGGCCACGAGGACCCGGGCAAGACTGAAAGCGCCCACAACTGGGCGGCTTTGGCCCAGAGCGCCAGCACCCTGGTCTTCTTCATGGGGGTGAAGAACCTGGATTCGATCACAGCCAATCTGGTTCAGGCCGGGATGGAGGAAACCACCCCAGCGGCTCTGGTCCGCTGGGGCACGACCTGCCGGCAGCAGACCCTGACCGGGACGGTGGCGGATATAGCGCCCGCGGCCCGGGCTGCGGGGTTCAAGGCCCCGGCCCTGCTGATCGTCGGCCAGGTGGTCGGCCTGCGGGACACCTTGTCCTGGTTTGAGCATAAGCCGCTCTTGGGCCGGGGAGTGGTGGTCACCCGGGCCAGAGAGCAGGCCAGCTCCCTCCTCCAGCTGTTGCAGGAGCACGGGGCCTGCTGCTATCAGTTTCCGACCATCGCCATCTCCGCGCTGGAAGATACGGGAGAGGTGCAGGAGGCCGTGGACAGGCTGGGCTCCTACGACTGGTGCATCTTCACCTCAGTCAACGGGGTCAGGCACTTCTGGTCCGTGCTGGAGGCAAAAGGGCTGGACTCCAGGGCCTTGGGGCGGGCCAAGGTGGGGGCTATCGGTCCGGCCACCGCCCGGGCCTTGCAGGACAAGGGAATCAATCCGGATGTGGTCCCGGAGAAGTACGTTGCTGAGTCCGTGATCTCCAGTCTGAAGGAGAAGGGGATCGCCGGGAACAGAGTGCTCATCCCCAGGGCGGAAAAGGCCAGGGAGATCCTGCCCAGGGAGCTGATCCGGGCCGGCGCCGAGGTGGACGTGGTCCCGGTCTACCGGACCGGTCTTGCTGAGCAGAACGGGGAGGACATCCTGCAGGCCATGAATAATGGTGAGATCCAGTATGTGACCTTTACCAGCTCCTCCACTGTGGAAAATTTTTTCCGGCTTATTCCTCCGGAACAGCTGCATCCCTTTGTTCCGGACCAGGTCAAGTTGGCCTGCATCGGGCCGATTACGGCCAGGACCCTGGAAGGGTACGGATTTTCCGCCCATGTGCAGCCTGCAGAGTATACCGTGCCGGCCCTGGCCCAGGCCCTGGTGGAGGATGCAGGTTGAGCAGGAAACGGGCGACCCCCGGCCGGCCTTACGATAACGAATACCAATTATGTCCTTGCCTATAGCAGTTCTCATCTCCGGCGGCGGGTCCAACCTGCAGGCCCTGATCGACCGCATCGAGCAGGGTTCGCTGCAGGCCAGTATCCAGGTTGTGGTCTCCAACGTCCCCCGGGCCAAGGGCCTGGAACGGGCAGAGAAGCACGGCATAGCCTGTCGCGTTGTGCCCCAGGCTGAGTACTCTTCCAGGCAGGCCCACGACCGGGCGGTGATCGCCATCCTGCACAGCTTCGGGGTGCAGGCCGTGTGCCTGGCCGGGTATATGCGCCTGATCAGCCCGGAGTTTGTGCAGGCCTTTCCGAATCGAGTCCTGAACATCCATCCCTCCTTGCTGCCCAGCTTTCCGGGCCTGCATGCCCAAAACCAGGCCGTGGACTACGGGGTGCGGGTAAGTGGAGCCACTGTCCATTTTGTGGATCAGGAGCTGGATCACGGTCCGATCATTATTCAAGGCTCGGTCCCTCTGTATCCAGAGGACGCAGAAGAGGAGGCGGCCCGGCGGATTCTGGCCCTGGAGCATCGTATTTACCCCCAGGCCGTGCAGTGGATGGCTGAAGACCGGCTGCGGATAGCACAAGGCCGGGTCCATGTCCTCTCCTCCCACTCGGAGCCAGCGGATACATCCTCTGTTTTCCCCTGTCTGATCAATCCCGGCCTGGAATTAGGCTTTTGACCGGAAATCACTCCGGAGCAAAGGGTACAAAAAGGCTTTTCTGTGGTCCGGACAGAAAAGCCTTTTTTGTAACAGAATTGTCACATTGTTGTGACACTCTTGGCACCTGGGATGCATATGGTGATTGCAGTTGTTTTGGACAGCCCGGCAAACACCACAGCACACCAGGAGGTTAAGAGCCATGAAACGCCTTTTCAATTTGTTCGCCCTGAGCGCGGCGGCACTTCTCCTGATCGCCGGTCCGGCCCAGGCCAGGGACCAGATCAGGATCGTAGGATCCAGCACGGTCTATCCCTTTGCCAGCTATGTGACCGAGGAGTTCGGGGTCACGACCAAGTATTCCACCCCGGTGATTGAATCCACAGGCTCGGGCGGCGGGTTCAAGCTGTTTTCCGAGGGGGTGGGAGCGGATACTCCGGATATCAGCAACGCCTCCAGGAGAATGAAGGTCAGCGAGTATGAGCGGTGCCAAAAAAACGGGGTGGAAAAGATCCATGAAGTCCTCATCGGCTACGACGGCATCTCCCTTTGCGAACATGAGGGCAACCCGCAGCTGAACCTTACCCGGGAGGAGATCCTGCTGGCCGTGGCCGCCAAGGTCCCCCAGGACGGCAAGCTGGTGGAAAACCCCTATACCCACTGGGATGAGATCAATCCCGATCTGCCCCACCGGAAGATCACCATCTACGGCCCGCCGACCACCTCCGGGACCAGGGACGCCTTTGAAGAACTGGTCATGGAAGCGGCCAGCGATGGCCTCGAGGCCTACGGCGGGGAGTACAGCACCATCCGGGACGATGGGGCGTATGTTCCGGCCGGGGAGAATGACAATCTCATCGTGCAGCGCCTGACCAAGGATACGGAAGCCCTGGGCATTTTCGGCTACAGCTTCCTGGACAACAATCGGGACAAGATCCGGGCGGTGCATATCGACGGCGTTGCTCCCAAAGCGGATTCCATCTCCTCTGGAGAATACCCTGTGGCCCGCAGCCTTTACTTCTACGTCAAGCTGGCTCATCTGGACCAGATCCCCGGCATCCAGGAGTATGTGGATCTGTTTTTGAGTGAAAGGATGATCGGGGACTACGGCTACTTGAAAGAGATCGGGCTCATTCCGATGCCCAAGGAAGACCGGGAGGCCGCCCGGGCCGCCTGGAAGCAACGGTCCCTGCTGACCAAGTCCGATTTGAAACACTAACCCGCCGTGCCGTTCGTCCCGCAAGGCCAGGCCCGGCCCGCGGATCAACCCGCGGGCCGGGCTTTGTCCATGCGCCTGTGCCGGAGCCGGAACACAGGCCCCGGAAGATCGATGCGAGAAGACAGAGTGGAGAAAGCAGGGTGACAGACGACAATATGCTCCTCTATTTCTTCGGCGGTCTTGTGCCCCTGGCTGTCATGGCCTATCAGCTGGGCCGCCGAAAGGCACAGGTACAGCAGGCCCAAGGTGGCCGGCTCCATTCCCAACCGGGGTTCTACGGCTGGTATTCCTGCATCTGGCTGGTCCTGCCCGCTCTGACCGCCTCCCTTGCTTTCGCCCTGCTGCATGTCGTGGATGCGTACAGCGCACCGCCGTCCATGCTTGTTGCCGCCGCACTCGCCTGTGCAGCAGGAGGGCTGATAGTGGGCCTGCGGGCCATTCGGCCCGGCCTGGCGGCCAGGAAAAAGGTGGAAACCGTGATCCGCTGGCTGCTGCTTGTGGCCTCCGCGGTCTCCATCCTGACTACCCTGGGCATTGTCTTTTCCATTGTGTTCGAGGCCATCAAGTTTTTCCAAATCGTCAGTCTCTGGGAGTTCATCACCGGAACCAAATGGGCCCCGGATGCCGCGTTTTTATCCGGAGCGGGACGGACCGGGGAGGCTGCCGCCGAACCAAAGTTCGGTGCAGTTCCCATCTTTGCCGGCACATTCATGATTACAGGCATCGCCATGCTGGTGGCCGTGCCCATCGGTCTTCTTTCCGCTATCTTCATGTCTGAGTACGCCTCGCGGACCATCAGGGGCTGGGCCAAACCGGTTCTGGAGATCCTGGCCGGGATTCCCACCGTGGTCTATGGCTTTTTCGCAGCCATCACGGTCAGTCCTTTAGTGGTGGCCGGAGCAGAGATGCTCGGGCTGGAAGCGGATTACACCAACGCCCTGACCCCGGGGCTGGTTATGGGGGTGATGATCATTCCCTTTATCTCCTCCCTTTCTGACGACATCATCAACTCCATTCCCCAAAGCATGCGCGAGGGATCCTACGCCTTGGGGACCACCCAATCGGAGACCATCAAGCACGTCTTGCTGCCCGCAGCCCTGCCGGGCATTGTTTCCGCTTTTCTTCTCGGGGTTTCGCGAGCGCTGGGGGAGACCATGATCGTGGTCATGGCCGCAGGGCTGCGGCCCAATCTGACCTGGAATCCCCTGGAAGGCATGACCACGGTCACAGTGCGCATAGTGGACGCCCTGACCGGGGATCTGGCTTTTGACAGCGCTGAGACCCTGTCCGCCTTTGGTCTGGGATTGACCCTGTTCGTGGTCACCCTGGTGCTCAATGTCATATCCACTGTGGTCATTAGGCGGTTTAAACAGCAATACGAGCTGTAGTACTTCGTGCCATGTCTGGATACAACGTCCAATGAAACACGCGGCAGGCAAACAACGATGACCAAGGACAGTATGTCAGCGGAAAAGCGAACCCGGAAGCGATACCGAGCCGAAAAACGATTCAGGCTGTATTGCGCTCTGGCCCTTGTTCTGGGATGCTCTTTTCTGCTTGTCTTTCTGGCCGATCTGATCGGCAAAGGCTACTCCGCCTTTCGGCAGACCCAGATACAGGTTGAGGTCAGCTATACTGAGCAGAGCCTGGAGGTGCCCATGCTGGCGGTGGGTGAACAGAGCCGTTCCCTGGTCAGCCGGGCCTTCTTCCGCCGCTTGCCCCGGCAAGTGAGCACCCATCCTGAGCTCATGGGCACAGAGCAGACCAAATGGGTGGTGGCCGTGGGAGAGGTGGATCAGTATGTGAAAGGCAAGCCCAGCGGCCTCTCAGCCCAGGAGAAGCAGGTTGTGGAGACACTGAAGGCCCAAGGAGACATCCGCCTGGCCTTTAATACCTATTTTTTCACCAACGGCGATTCCAAGCTTCCGGAGATCGCCGGGATCAAATCCGCTGCCCTGGGAACGGTCTACGTCCTTTTCCTGACCATGCTGTTCAGCTTTCCGGTCGGGGTGCTGACCGCCATTTATCTGGAGGAGTACGCCCCGGACAATTGGTTTACCCAGATCATCGAGGTGAACATCAACAATCTGGCGGCAATCCCTTCCATCCTCTACGGGCTTTTGGGCTTGGCCATTTTCATCAACACCTTCGGGGTCCCCAGGTCCTCGGCCCTGGTCGGCGGGCTGACCCTGGCCCTGATGAGCCTGCCGGTGATCATCATCAGCTCCCGGGCAGCCATACGGGCGGTTCCGGATTCCATTCGGGAAGCCGCCTTCGGAGTGGGGGCCTCCAGGTGGCAGACGACCATCCACCACGTGCTGCCCTTTTCCCTACCCGGGATCCTGACCGGATCGATCATCGCCCTGGCCCAGGCCATGGGCGAGACCGCCCCGCTGCTTATCGTGGGCATGATGGCCTTCATCCCGGAGGCGCCTCCCGGCTTCACCGACGCGGCTACCGTGCTCCCGGCCCAGATATATACCTGGTCCTCAGCAGCCCTGCGTCCGTATGCAGAACGGACGGCCGCCGCCATCCTGGTCCTTCTGGCGGTCCTTATTTTCTTAAACGCCACGGCTGTTTTCCTGCGCAAGCGCTATGAACGTAGGTGGTGATGCATGGCTGAAACTCCGTGTGTGCTGATTGTTGAGGACGACCCGGACATCCTCAATCTTTTGACCTTCACCATCCAGAATCAGGGGTACAGCGTCCTGCAATCCAAACACGGGGAGGAAGGACTGATTACCGCCCGTACACATCGGCCGGACATGATTTTGTTGGATCTCATGCTGCCGGGGATGGATGGGATCGCTGTTTGCCGGGCACTCAAGGACAGGGCGGAGACAGCCCGCATCCCGGTGATTATGCTCACAGCCAAGGGGGAGGAGGGGGACCGGATTCTGGGACTGGAGACCGGGGCCGACGATTATGTGGTCAAGCCTTTCAGTCCCCGGGAGCTGGTGCTCAGGGTGGAGGCGGTCCTGCGCCGGTCCCGGGACCGGCAGGAACAGGAGGCTGTCTGGGAGTACGCCGGTTTGCGGGTCGAGATGGACGCCTTTCAGGCCACCCTGGACGGTCGGGAGCTGGAGCTGACCAGTACGGAGTTTCATCTTTTGGCCGCGTTGATCCGTTCCCGGGGCAGGGTTCTGACCAGGGAGCAGCTTCTGGACCAGGTCTGGGGATACGAGTTCGACGGGTACGCCCGGACCGTGGATACCCATATGCATCGCCTCCGGCACAAGCTCGGGCGGGCGGCGGAGTGGATTCAAACCGTGCGGGGCGTGGGATACAGACTGAAAAAGGCGGGAGAGGCATGAGATTTCGGCAGCGTATTTTCTGGCCTTTTGCTGTGGTCCTGGCCGGGGCGATGGTTGCGGCCTATCTGCTCTTCAGCTCAGTGGTGTCCAAGGAGTTTCACGGGCAAGCGGCTACAAACGCCATGCGCTATCTCAAGCATATAGACTGGCTGGTGCACCGGGAGCTGCAGACAGCGGAGCCCTCCTGGCTGCAGGACGTGCTCAAGGAGATCGGGCAGAACTTGAACCTGCGGGTGACGTATATAGACGCGTCCGGCCGGGTGGTGGCCGACTCCGGTCTGTTGCAGGAAGAGATTGCGGGCATGGAAAACCACGCCGGGCGCCCGGAAATACAGGAGGCGATGCGCACTGGAACCGGGCAGAGTCTGCGGTACAGCTCCACCCTGCAGACCAGCTTCCTCTATGTATCCCTGCGCACCGAGCCCATATCCGGCTCCCGGCCCGCGGTGCTGCGAGTGGCCATGCCGACCCGGCAGGTTCAGACCGCGTTGGACCGGGTGCGGGGGCAGCTCGTCTTCTTTCTGGCCGGGGTGGTGCTCCTGACCGGAGTGCTCAGCTGGCTGATCAGCCGCCGGCTGGGTATTGAGATCACGACATTGAGCGCATCCGCAGAAGCAATCGGGGCAGGCGATTTGAACAAGAGGATCGAACAAGCTCCGGGCCGGGACTTTCAGCCTCTGGTTCAAAGCATCAATCGAATGGCCAAACGCCTGCAAGCCACCCTGCACGAGGTCTCAAACCGGCGGGATGAGCTGGAGACCTTGCTCAACGGTATGCATGAGGGGGTTTTTGTCCTCGATGCCCGGGGCAAGGTTGCCATGGCCAATACGGCCATGCTCGAGCTGTCCGGCGCGTCAGGATCAGTGCTGCACCGCGAGCCCATTGAGTTCCTGCGCAGTCCGGAGCTTCAGGAGCTGTGCACCCGAATGCTGGGCCAGTCCGAAGGGCGGACCGAACATGTCTTCCTGCATCTGCCGCGGGACATATGTGTGGAGGCAACGGTAATCCAGGTTCGGTTCAAGGCCCTGGAAGAACAGCGGCTGATCGTGGTTTTGCATGACGTGACGGAGCTGAAAAAGCTGGAACAGGTCCGCAAGGACTTTGTGGCCAATGTCTCCCACGAACTGCGGACCCCATTGACGGCGATCAAGGGATATGCCGAGTCCCTGGCCGCACATCCCGGACAGGACCCGGGACAGGTCAGGGATTTCGTGCAGGTCATTGTCCGCAATGCAAACCAGATGAACCATATGCTGGACAATCTGTTGCAGTTGGCCAGGCTGGAAGCCAAGGGCGCCGGCAGGGACCAGGCGGCGGCAGATGCGCAAACGGTTCTGGTCAGGGCCTGGGAGGCATGCAGGCCACTGGCCCGGGAAAGGGAGGTGAGCCTGCACAATGAACTCCCGGAGCACAGGGTCTGGGTGGCTGTTGATCCGGATCAGCTATACCAGGTGTGGGTCAACTTGCTGGACAACGCCCTGAAGTACGGTCCGGCCCGGAGCTGGATCAGGGCCTGGGCCGAGGAGGGCGAGCAAGAGTGGACTCTGGCCCTGCAGGACAATGGCCCCGGCTTGGAAGCCGGGCAGCGGGAGCGCATATTTGAGCGTTTCTACCGCGGAAGGCGGGGAACTGAGCAGGATCAACCCCAGGGCAGTGGTTTGGGCTTGGCCATCTGCCGCCATATCCTGGCCAACAGCAAGGGCCGGATCTGGGTTCAAAGCCCGGCCCCGGATACCCTGGAAGGCTCTGTGTTCTCTTTCAGTCTGCCCAAGGCCGGGCCCGGGGCTGGACAATGATCCCCGGGCCCTACGCTCAAGGCACACAGAAGTGACGGCAAACTCTTACGCATGCGATTCCATTTCGTGTGTCGAAGAGCCGAAAAAGAACAGACGAACACCATGGATCTCAGGTCGATAAAGGGAATGTGCACATGACCGCAGCTGTGAAGATGGAGACCCAGGGGCTCAGCTTTTACTATCAGGACTTCAAAGCGCTCCAGGATATCGGCATCGCTTTTTACGCCCATCAGGTCACCGCCCTGATCGGACCGTCGGGATGCGGAAAGAGCACCTATCTGCGCTGCCTGAACCGGATGAACGACCTGATCAGCGGGACCCGGGTTGAGGGCAAAATCTTCCTTGACCAGGAGGATATTTATGCTCCACATTTAGATGTAGTGGAGCTTCGGCGCAGGGTGGGAATGGTCTTTCAAAAGCCGAACCCTTTTCCCAAGAGCATCTATGAAAACGTTGCCTACGCCCCCCGGATCCACGGGCTGGCCAGAAAGGGATCCCATATGGACGATCTGGTGGAAGACTCCCTGCGCAAGGCCGGTTTGTGGGACGAGGTGGGAAACCGGTTGAGCCAGCCGGCAACCTCCCTGTCCGGAGGGCAGCAGCAGCGGCTGTGCATTGCCCGGGCCCTGGCCATGGATCCCGAGGTCCTGCTCATGGACGAGCCGGCATCGGCCCTGGATCCCCTGGCCACCCAAAAGATCGAAGAGCTGATCTTTGAGCTGAAGAACAGGCTGACCATCATCATTGTCACCCACAATATGCAGCAGGCGGCGCGGGTCTCGGATCGTACCGCCTTTTTCTACATGGGCCAGCTGATCGAGATCGATGCAACGGATGTGATGTTTACCCGGCCGGGGCAGAAACAGACGGAAGAATATATAACCGGCCGGTTCGGATGATACCGCGAAGGGGGCGCGAGGAGATCATGGAGACGCATTTGCATAAGGAGCTGGAAAAGCTCGAGGTCAAGATGATGAGGATGTTCACCTTGACTGAAAGGGCGTTGGGTGCCGCGGTCAAGGCCCTGATGGAGCGAAACGACTCCCTGGCTGAAGAGGTCATTGTGGGCGACAAGGAGATCAATGCCCTGGAAGTGGACATCGAAGAGGCAATTTTGCACATCCTGGCCCTGTGGCAGCCGGTGGCCAAGGACTTGCGTTTTGTCATGGGCTGTTCCAAGATTGCCAACGACCTGGAGCGTCTCGGTGATCAGGCCACCAATGTAGCCGAGCGGGCCATCATGCTCAATCAGCGCCCCAGGCTCGCGCTGATGAGCGCTGTGCAGTCCCTGGCCGATATTTCTCTGTCCATGTATCAAAACGTGATCGACGCCTTCTCCAGGCTGGACTGTGATCAGGCCGCACAGGTCTGCGGCCAGGACAATACTGCCGATGACCTGAACATCAAGATCATTCGCCGCCTTATCGACTCCATGAGCAGTGAAAACGCGGTTGTGGAACGAGCGGTGCACACGGTGATTGTGGCCAACTCTCTGGAACGGGTCGGGGACCTGTCCACGAACATCGCCGAAAACATCTACTTTATCGTCCAGGGTATCAACGTGAAGCATTCCGACCGCTTTGATTCCAAATGCTCCTGAGGCCCTTGGTCCGCCATCCGTCGTAAGCACAGCTCTCCCGGGACGAGGTTCCATTGCAAATCCGCTTTCCATGAGTGAGGCAAACATGAACGAAAAGCGTCGATACACGTTTGAAGTGTCCAAGACAGAGCTGGGGAGGTTTTTGCGCACTCTGGCCGACAGCCTGGAAAATGACGCTGCGCAGGTCGAGGAGTTCGGCCTGGATCTGTCCAATATGCGGAAAATGAAGCTCAGCGCCAAGAGTTGGCCGGACGAGCCTTTCCACCTCAAGGTCAAGGTCACTCCGTGGCAAGCCGAGGAAGGCGATGACGATGAAGGAGAAGAGGCCGTCTATGCGCGGCTTAAAAAGCGGATGAAGGCCTACTACAAGGAGCTGGGGGCGAATCTGCGGGCCAATCAGCAGCCGTCCCGGGAGATAGTAACCGTCTTTCTCCAGGACTGTGCCAGGATGACAGAGTTCATCGGCTATGGAGACGAGTTCTACCCGGGATTTACCCAGGCCTGCCAGGAATTCCAGGAGGCCTTTGACCGGGAGGAGCTGGCGGCCATGCAACGGGCGTTTGATCACATCGAATCCTTGAAGGACCGATGTCACGACAGATATAAATAGGCTCTTCGACACAGTAAGTGGAATTGCATACACAGAAGAGATGGCAAACTCCAAAAATCCACAGGCTACGGCGAAGAACCTATAAATAGCAGGGCGGCGCCTGAATGCCATAGCTTGCTGAGCACCCCATGTTTACATCAAAGCCCCAGTTCCCATCCCTGGTTCCGGATCCAATCCCAGAGGAAGTGACCGACCGGGATGAGGGCGTCTTTTGGCGGATCAACAGCACGGCTCTGAGCGACGAGCAACAAAGCCAGGTGTGCGTCCCGGACGAGGTCTGTCCCCGACAGCGGGAGGTCCTGGCCGTGCACTGGCATCCGGAGTTCGTGCCCATCTCCCTGGCTGTCTCCCGGATGCAGACCATGTTTCCCAACCGGGAGCAGGAGCTGGTCATCCCCACCCAGCACAATGTGCTCATGTCCCATGCCGGGTACTCTGGGGTGGAGGTCGACTGCTACTCCCGGCGTTTTAACCAGAAGGTTCAGCTTCTGGTGCATATGACCGGGGAAAAGGCGGCCGGGGCAGACGTGCTGTGCTCCATGCTGGAGCACACCAGGCAGTACAGGGCAACCCAGCTCTTGGATCTGCTCCGGACCTTCACCCAGCCGGTGCAGGAACGTCTGGACGCAGCCGCCAGAGTGACCGGGGCGGATGCCGATCTGATCCGGTTCATCGCCGTGCATGTCACCAAGCTGGACACATTGCTGCACGCGCACCTAGCCGAACTGCCCCTGGATGTGGTCAAGAACAAAATGGTCCGCAACTTCTTTCATGCCCTGCGTCCGAACTACGGCCACCGGCTGATTGACCAGGCCCTGAACTTCCTGCAGGAGGTGAAAAAGGAGGTCAAGCGCGATTTTCCCTTGCAGTACTTCTTTCGTACCTCAGAGGTCATTGAGGAGGCCCGTGGACTGGGGGCCGGGATTGTCGTTCCCCATCCGGAGCAGTTCTGGCCCATACTCCTTGCAGAGTACGACGTGGACGGGTATGAAGTCTGGAACCCGCAGTCCCAGCGCTATACCGACTTTTTGATCGAAGTGGTCACCTCAAAGAACAGGGAGCGGTCCCGGTCCAGGCCTCCGCTTTTGATTTTCATGGGTGACGACACTCATATGGGGGAGAAGGTCAGGACGGAGACGGAGACAGATCCGGCCAAGGCCGGCCGGGAGGTCGGTTATCAGCCGGCATGGGAGGACTGGGCAATCCGCAAGCGGCTGCTGCGAAGCGGGGTTGCCCGGGCAGGGGTCATATCCGAATACACAGCCAGGCTGCAGGGGTAGGACTTCCAGACCCGGCGCAGGAAATCCTGGCTCTTGGACCCAGAAAGTGGAATTGCCTCCAAAAACCCCCAGGCTACGTCGAAGAACCGAAATCCTTTGTGCATGGAGATGGGCAATGGCGGAAGATAACGAGTTCGTCCATGAATCGGTCCAGGATACGGCCACCATCCAGGGCCTGCTGCGGGCCCTGCAGGAGGCCGTGGCAGAGCAGCGGATCGTTTTGTCCGCCGAGGGGCGGGAGATGATCCTGACCCCGGCCTCCATGCTGCATCTGTCCATAACCGGAAGGAAAAAGGGAGCCGGGAACAAGCTGAAGATTGAAATTTCCTGGGAAGATGCCTCGGTCTTTGAGACGGAGCAGGAAAAACATATATCCATCCAATCCTCAACCGGGGAATAAGGACCGGGGCCGGATGACTCCGCATCCTGCGCGCGTCGCGGACGCCTTCTCCCATCCGCAGCCAAGGCCGAAGAACCAAGAATGACCGCGAGCGGACTCCACGATAACTTTCGGTTTTTGATCCTGGAAGTCATCAGCCATATCCGGCAGACCTCGACCTTTCTTCTGGCTCCTGAGGCGGAGCTGTATGAATACATCGTCTCCAGGGACGATTATATCGACAACCTGAAAAACAGCATTGAAAACGCCTGTTACGCCCATATCGCCTCAGCCGCAGAGTACAGGCTTTCCACCCAGGCCATCAACACCTACCGGGCTGTGCAGACCATTGCGGTCAATCTGGAACGCATAGCCGACTACTGCGTGAATATCGTTCACCAGGTCCACCATCTGTCCGATCCCAATTTTCTGCAGGCCTACGACTACCAGAGCATGATCCGGGAAATACTGTCCGGAATGGATGAGATCCATACCGCCCTTCAGGAGAAGAGCCTGCCCCGGACCCTGCATATCTGCCGCACTGAAAACACCCTGGATAAGATGTGCAAGGCCAGGTTCGATCGGATTATGGACGAGCTGCAGCATGGGCCGCGCTGCCCCGGGGACTACATGACCGTGGTGTTCATCATCCGGTACCTGGAGCGGATCGGGGATGCGCTTCTGAACATCGGAGAGGCCATCCTGTTCGCCATCATTGGAGAAAAGATCAAGATCCATCAGTTCCAGGCCTTGCAGGAAAACCTGACCAAGTCCGGGTTGCCAGCCGAGCTTTCGGAGGTGGACCTCACCTATATCTGGGGCTCCAGATCCGGGTGCCGGATCGGGCGGGTGGAGAACACGAACCGGACCCATTCCAGACAGGAATCGATCTTCAAGGAAGGGGCCCGGAAAAAGATCCGCCGGGAGAAGGAGTGCCTGGAGCACTGGCAGGGGATCTTTCCGGAGATGGTGCCCAAGATATTCAGCTTTCACGAAGATATGGAGCAGGACACGGCTTCTCTCTTGCTGGAGCTCCTTCCAGGATGCACTGTGGATGAGACGGTGCTGACCACGGACATGGATACAGTGCGCAATGCATTCTTTATCCTGCGGGAAGTGCTGGAGGAGGTCTGGACCCAATCCGTGGCGGACCGCAAGGTGCAGACCAGATACATCCCCCAGCTGCGCAAGCGCCTGGAGGCGATCTTGAATGTTCATCCCCATTTCCGGCGCAGGAGGGAAAACATCGGCCGCGCCGTGCTCCCATCCACAGAGGAGCTGCTGCAGGCCGCAGCGGTCGTGGAGCAGGAGCTGCCCGCTCCGTTCTCGGTCTTTATTCACGGGGATTTTAATACCAATAACCTGGTTTACAGCCACGGGGAGCAAAAGATTCATTTCATCGATCTGCACCGCTCGACCTACGGGGATTATGTCCAGGACGTGGCGGTGTTTCTGGTCTCCAACTACCGCATACCGGTTTTTAATCCCGCTCTGCGCTTTCGCTTGAACTGGCTGAACGCCAGCATGTACGGCTTTGCCCTGGATTTTGCCCGCTGGCGGGGGGACTGGACCTTTCAGGCCCGTCTGGCCCTGGCCCTGAGCAGGTCGTTCTATACCTCGACCCGGTTCGAGCTGAATCCTGACTTTGCCAAAAGCATGTTTTTGCGGGCGCACTATCTCCTGGACCGGCTGGCAGCCCATCGCGATCAGGGCTGGGAGTCCTTTGTCCTGCCCCGGGAGGTCGTTACGTCCTAAGGAGGCGATATGTGGCACATAGGTGTGGTGGGAACCCCGGGAGGGCGGTCTTCGGAGTGGCTGGCCGATGAGGTCAGGGATCAGACCGGGCATTCCCTGCTGGTGGATATGACCTCGGTGACCCTGGATCTCAGCCGGGGGACCGCTTTTTTTCGGGGACGCGATCTGTTGGAGCTGGACGGGCTGATAGTCAAAAAGATCGGCAGCAGATACTCCCCGGATCTTCTGGACCGGCTGGAGATGCTGCGGTTTTTGCATCGCCGGGGACTGCCGATCTTTTCCCCCCCAGAGAGCATGATGCGGGTCGTGGACCGGCTGAGCTGCACTGTGGCCTTGCAGCTGGCCGGGATCCCCATGCCTCCCACGGTGGTGACCGAGGATATAGAGGAGGCCAAGCAGGCTGTGCGCAGGTTCGGCCAAGCAGTGCTCAAGCCGCTGTACACCTCCAAGGCCAGGGGGATGCGGGTGATTGGAGATACACCGGATCTGGACCGGGAGATGCGGGCCTACTCGGCCGAGAATGCAGTCATCTACATCCAGAAAAAGATAGACCTCAACGGGCGGGATCTGGGGCTTGTCTTTCTGGGCGGGGAATACCTGACCACCTATGCCCGGTGCAATCCAGGACCATCCTGGAATACCTCCACAGCCAGCGGAGGCCGGTATCAGGCCTACGCGCCCAGCCGGGGGTGCATTGATCTGGCCTCCAAGGCCCAGGGCCAGTTCGACCTGGATTTTACTTGTGTGGATGTGGCCGAGACAGAAGACGGACCGGTGGTCTTTGAGGTCTCGGCCTTTGGCGGGTTCCGCGGTGTCTGGGAGGCACAGGGACTGAATGCCGCCCGGATGTTCACGTCCTATGTGATGCAGCGGATCAGGGCGGGGGGATGACTGCACAGAGCATCCCCCCGATCCCAACCCGACCGGAGGTTATCTGGCTATCATGGACCGCAGGGCATCGGAGCAGGTCTCGCAGTTCTTGGCCATGTCGCTGAGGCAGTCGATAAACAGAATCAGCTGAAAGATGTCCTTGAAGGTCAGGTCGGAATTGTAGATCAAAGACCGCAGGGCCTTTTTGTCCCGGGTGACTTTGTCCCGCTGCACACGGATCTTGCGGAACTTCTCCTTGCATCCTTCCCGGTCCAGGGACTCTCCATGCACGATCCTAACGGTTGACTGCAAAGCGGGCTGCAAGAGCTTGGCCGTTGTCCCCACCTGGTCCAGGAACTCGATGGTCGGCTTCTGAAACTCCTTGGGAACGATCATCCTGCGCATGCCCAGCCAATGCAGGGCCTCCTGGGCCGAATCCAGGATGTTGTCCTGGCTGCGGGTGTAGTTCAGGAACAGGGTCTTGTCCACAGGCATGAACAGGCGCCGGGGGAGATGGTTGCGGATATTGCGTTTGATCTTGTCCGCATGGGCCTCGATATCGTCGATTTCCTGGCTCAGATCCTCGAACTCCCTGCACACATCCGAGCTGGCCACATAGCACTCCAGGGCATCCCGGATGATCTCCAGACATTCGTCTATCTTCATATAGTGTTCAATAAGCCCTTTCATCGGGGAGCGAGGGCTGATCAAACCGAAAAACGGGATCCGTTTCATAACATCACTTCCTTTTATCCAATCGAATCAAGTTTTTTGCGCAGGACGCAGCTGCCCTCAACCACTGTCCTTTGTGACGGATATCTCTCTTAATTTGATAGAGAAATTGCAGTATACACAGTTTCTGTTTTCTTACAACCATCCACTGTCCGGGAGTTTCACAAGAACAGACCGGACAGGATGTTGAAATAGACGATACTGGTAAAGGCGGCGATGGGCACGGTGAGGACCCAATAGGCCACGATGCGCAGCAATACGCCGAAATCCACAGAGCTGAATCCCCGAGCCAGACCGACGCCCACAACGCCGCCGACTGCTGCGTGGGTGGTGGAGACTGGCAGTCCGAGATTGGAGGCAGCCAGCACAGTCGTCGCTGCGCCAAAGTCCACGGAAAAGCCGCGGGTGTTGGTCAGAGAGGTGATCTTGGTCCCCACGGTGGCCATGACCTTGCGGCCGAAGATCATCACCCCCAGCGCGATGCCCACTCCGCCCAGGGCCAGGATGGACAGGGGGACGTCCGCCTGCTCCAACAGGGCGTGCTCCCGGGAGATCATGTAGATGGCCGCGACCGGGCCGATGGCATTGGCCACGTCGTTCGCTCCCTGGGACAGGGCCACATAGCAGGAGGTTCCGACCTGAATCCGGCGGAAGATAAACTCCACGCTCTCAGCCGAGCGCTCGGCTCCGGCCATAACCGAGCGGACGATCCGGGTGCCCGCAAACCAGATAAGGACGCAGATCCCTATGATGGCCAGCAGCCCCATTCCGTCGGACACCGGGATCTGCTTGCCCACCGGGGTCTTGTACAGAAAGGAGAGCAGAACCAGGCCGACGGTCAAGGCTATCCAGATCGGGGCCCAGCGCAAGGCTTGAAGGAAGAAGTCGGTATGCATTAGGATGAAGCGGCGGATGTGGGAAAAGACGGCAAAGGAGATGGCTGCGGCAAAGAACGGAGAGATGATCCAGGAAAGGACCACCCCTCCCAGGACAAGCCAGTTGACGACTCCCGGGCCCATGGCGATCAGGCCGAAACCGAGGATGCTGCCGATGATGGAGTGGGTGGAGGAGACGGGCAACGCGGTCAGGGTGGCGATAAAGACCCAGGTTGCAGCCGCCAGAAGGGCTCCCAGCATGCCCACGATCATGATCTGCGGATCAGCGATTTGATCGGCGTTGATGATTCCCTTGCTCACCGTGGCCGTGACATGGGAGCCGAGAAAAACCGCTCCCACGAAGTTCAGGGTCCCGGCAATCAAAACGGCTTGCCGAACGGAGATGGCCTTGGCCCCGACTGCCGAGGCCATGGCGTTGGCCACGTCGTTGGCTCCAAGGTTGAAGGCCATAAGGAAGCCAGCGAGCAGAGAGAGAAAGAAGAAAAGATCATACAGGTTCATAGATCACCATCTTCCATGTCCATCCAGGGGCGGATGCACTGTATGCCCCGGAACAGGACTACGCGTTTGCAGTGTGGGGTGTCCGGGCCTGTGTTCATACATGACTGCCCCCCTATAAATGAACTCGGTATATGTTGCAAGGAGTACTTGGGGTGCCAACTCAGAAGCGGGATCTGCTTCTTCGGCGGCTGCCCGCCGCAGAGGATAGCTCCCTATGAGCACGGGGAATGAGCTGCATCTGCGCCTTCCGGATCAGAGGCGCATGGACTGGTTCAGGCAGAATCCTGAACTCGGCCCCCGTCTGCTTTTCTTCACCGGGGGGAGCGCGCTGCGGGCTGCAAGCAGGAGACTCGCGGCCTATACCCAGAACTCAATCCATGTTGTGACCCCTTTCGATTCCGGAGGGAGCTCGGCCCCGCTCCGACAGGCCTTCGGCATGCCGGCTGTGGGCGATATCCGCAACCGGCTGATGGCCCTGGCCGACCCGGATGTGGAAGGGAACGACGCCCTGGTCAGCCTTTTTGCCCATCGTCTGCCGCGGACGGCTTGCCAAGAGCGGTTGCAGGCAATGCTTGATGAGCTTGTGCAGGCCGGACACCCGAAGATACAGGTCCTGCATCCGGCTGTGCGGGAGGTTGTTCGCCGCCATTTGCAGATCTTCCGGCACAGCATTCCTCCAGGGTTCGACCTTGCCGGCGCCTGCATCGGCAATGCCATTCTCTGTGCCGGCTGCTTGGAGCAGCATGGGGACATCAATGCCGCTATCTCCTTGTATTCCGGCCTGGCCGCGGTTCGCGGCATCGTCCGCCCGGTGGTCCGGGACAGCTGTCATCTGGGGGCTGTTCTGGCCGACGGACAGACGGTCATCGGCCAGCACCTGCTGACCGGAAAGCAGGCTGCGCAGATACCGAGCCCTATCCGGCGCCTGTTTTTGACCTCCGGCCTGGATTCTTCAACCCCTTGTTTTGTTTCAGCGGACAGGGATCTGACGGATCTTATTGGGCAGGCGGAGCTGATCTGCTATCCCATGGGCAGCTTCTTCACCAGTGTGCTGGCCAATCTCCTGCCCCGCGGGGTGGCGGAAAGCATAGCCCGGGCCAGGTGCCCCAAGGTCTTTGTGCCCAATACGTTTTACGATCCGGAGGCCCTTGGGCTGACTCTGGCGGATCAGGTCCGCACCCTGCTCAGCTTTTTTCCCGCCCGGTCAGGCGGAGAAGGGGGGCTGGATTTTGTCCTTTTGGATGGCTGCCTGGAGCACTATCCCGGCCCAATCGACCTCAGTGCGGTTCGGTCCCTGGGGGTGCGTGTGGCCCGGGCCGGCCTGGTTACCCCGGGGTCTGCTCCGGGCATCGATCCCGAGCGTCTGGTGCAGGCCTTGTTTTCCCTGGCCAGTTCCCCTGATTAGGAGATCAAACACCTTCACGGAGTCTGCATGTCTTTTCACCAGCTGCCCCTTGAGCCCCAGAAAACGGTCCTGGCCCGGGAAGACAAAGAGAGCTTCCTGCACTGGGTGCATGCCTTTCTTGCCGCCCGGCAGACCCTGATCCTGGCTACCTGCTGGCAGGCAGTGCCGGCCTGCAATCTGATGAGCTTCGCCCCGGCCCCGGGGGTGTGTTCCCTGGTCATCGTCTCCCCGGCTGACAGCCGGAAGAGCAGGGCCCTTCGCCACAACCCCAATGTTTCCCTACTGGCCTTGGACGACAAGGCCTACAGCCAGGACCTGGACCAGGGCACGGCCCTGACCATGAACGGCCGGGCCAGAGAAGTAGCAGCTGGTGAGCGGCAGGGGCTGGAACAGGTCTTCACCGCCCGGAACCCGTCCCTGGAACCCTTTGCCCGCAGCCCGCAGTCCGCAGTGTTCTGTATCCGGGTGCATCACCTGGTGGCAGTGACCAACTTTCAAAAGCTCACAGAGCTGCACCTGGAGGAATAAGTGGGAACAGATCCGCGCCGCATCCAGACCCTGCAGGGAACAGAGCCCGGGAGCGGACCGGTCATGTACTGGATGAGCCGGGACCAGCGCACGGAGGACAACTGGGCCCTGCTGTACGCCCAGGAGCGGGCCATGCAGGGCGGGCGGGGCCTTATGGTCGTCTTCTGCCTCCAATCCGAGTTCCTGCACGCAACCTTGCGCCAGTACAGCTTCATGCTCAGCGGACTGGAGCATACCTGCCGGAACTGCCTGGAGCTGGGCATCCCCTTTGTCCTTCGCTTCGGCCGTCCTCCGGATATCCTGGCTGAGCTGGCCCGGGCCTGGGATGCCGAGAGCGTGGTCTGCGATTTCGACCCCCTGCGGATCAAGGTCCGGTGGCGGAAGGAGCTGGCTTCCCGAACCAGGACTCCGCTGTACATGGTCGATGCCCACAACATCGTCCCCTGCTGGGAGGCCTCAGATAAACAGGAGTACGCGGCCCGGACCATCCGGCCCAAGATCCAGAGACAGCTGGTCGACTTTCTGACCCCGTTTCCAGGGCTTGCTCCCCATCCGTTTCCGGTCCAGGGGACGGACCTGGCAGAACCGGACTGGAAGGAGGCCGCCACCCGGCTCACGGTGGATGCAGATCCATCCCCTGTCAGCAGTCCGGTCCCCGGCGCGCAGGAGGCAAAGCGCATGCTGGGGGAGTTTGTCCGTCATTTCCTGGCGGAGTATGCCCAAAAGAGCAACGACCCCAATGCCGGGGCGGATTCCGGGCTCTCGGCATACCTCCACTTCGGCCAACTGGCTCCCCAGCGGGCGGCCCTGGAGGTCCAGGCCGGCGAGGGTGTCTCCTCCCAGGCCAAAAGCGCGTTCCTGGAGCAGCTGATCGTGCGCAGGGAGCTCACGGACAACTTCTGCTGGCACAATCCAGGGTATGATTCTTTGTCCGGACTGCCGGAATGGGCGCAAAAGACCCTGGAGGCCCATCAGACGGATCCACGTCCTTATGTGTACACCCCGGCCCAGCTGGAGGCCGCCGCCACCCATGACGATCTGTGGAACGCGGCTCAGCTGCAGATGACGGCCCAGGGAAAGATGCACGGGTACATGCGCATGTACTGGGCCAAGAAGATCCTGGAGTGGACCCGGAGCCCGCAGGAGGCCATAGAGACCGCAGTCAGGCTCAACGATCGCTATGAGCTGGACGGACGGGATCCAAACGGATATGTGGGGGTGCTGTGGTCCATCGGAGGGGTGCACGACCACGGGTTCAAGGAGCGGCCGGTATTCGGAAAGATCCGGTACATGAGCTATGCCGGATGCAAACGGAAGTTCGATGTCCGGGCCTATGTTCGAACCTACGGCCGGAGTGAAGATTAACAACGGAACTTCGGTTTTTTCTGTCATTCCGGCGAAATCCGGAGTCCAGGCTAAGAACTGGATCCCGGATCAAGTCCGGGATGACGCCAAGATGGCTTAGGGCAGATAAAGAAAGTTACGGTTCTTCGACGTAGCTTGTGGATTTTTGGAGTTTGCCATCTCTTCTGAGTGCCCACTTTCGGCCCGGTATTTTCTATGTCCCGCCAAAGGGGGACCCCTGCCCCCTCCCGGCACACAGAAGAGACGGCAAACTCTTATGGAGGCAATTTTATCGTTCCCACGCTCTGCGTGGGAACTCTTTTGGACGCTCCGGCGTCCAGAAAGAGACCGCGGGAGCGGTCAGGATAGCTCCCACGCAGAGCATGGGAGCTATAAGTAATCGCCTGGCTCTTTGCAGGCGTTTGTTGTACCCAAACTGTCGCTGTAGGGTTTGAGCATTAATTTCATGCAAAACGGTATGCGGGTCATAGCCCGAGACCCGCAATCATCTTTATTCCAGGAAAGGACGCATGCATCAGGAAGACGCCGCCCTTCGCTATCAGGCCCACCATCTGCAGAATCTGCTCCAGGCCATGCTTAAGTGCTGTGAACAGCGACTGGACCGGGAGCAGCACCTCTTCGGGCTGCCGTGCTCGGAGATCAACTGCCTGCTGTTGTTCAGGGACAGGCGATACGTAACCCTGACCCAGGTCGGCAGGGAGTTGGGAGTGGCCAAGAGCAGGGCGACGGCATTGATTGATGCCCTGGTCGGCAAAGGCCTGGCCGAAAGAAATCCGGACCCCCACGACGCCAGGATCAAGATGATCACCCTGACCCGGCAGGGTGACAGGAAGCTTAAGGCTGTTGTGTCCTATCAGGACACAATCCATGAACACGTGCTGCGCAAGTTCAGGCCCGAAGAGCGGGATCAGCTGCTGACCTGTCTGGAAAAGCTGAAGTACGGAATGGAGCTGGTCAGGGAGGAAATGGGCGAGGGGGCGTGACCCAGGCTGAGGGCAGGTAAAGGCAAGGTGTCAGGCTTTGGGCGGCAGACTTTAGTTGCGACCCAGGAACACCTGGGATGCCTTGAAGTTGCTGCCACCCTGCACCCGACACCTTGAGGTCTACTTCAAGGGGCTTGGGCCAAGATCCTTCAACGTAGTTTCCAGCTCATTGAGGATCTTGGTCATGTCATGGCCCATATTGGAGGCCAGGGTCGCAAAACGCAGGCGGCTCGGATCCATGCCGGCGTTGGTCAGCATGCGCTGGACATTTTCGACCCGCCAGCCGGCAAAGGTGTTTCCGTGGACAGATTTGCAGTTGCCCGGATGGCAGGAAAGGACCAGGACGCCGTCCGCTCCCTTGAGAAAGGCTGAGAAGATATAGTCTAGATCCACTTTCCCGGCGCAGGGGACGTGAATCGTCTTCAGGCCGGCCGGGAGGTTCAGGCCGAAAAGCCGGGCCATCTTCAGGGCCTCCAGGGAGGAGTTCTCACAGCAGAAGGCCACGATGCTCGGGGCCTGGGCTGTTTCGCTCAAGGACAGGTCCAGCTGACTGGTGATCCCTTGATCCTCAAAGCCCATGATCTGAATGGCGTCCTGGGGGCACTCGCTGGCGCAGATGCCGCAGGCCTGGCAGGCCAGGGGAGAGATGACCGGCTTGTCCTCCCAGGAAATGGCCCCGTGCGGGCAGCAGCGGTAGCAGGTCAGGCAGAAGCAGCATTTTTCCTTGTCCACCACCGCCTTGCTCTCTGGGGCGAGGGCGGTTCCGTCCCCGAGGAACCTGTGCACTTCCTCGGCGGCGTTGGCCGCATCCTGCCAGGAGAGGGACAGGTCGGCCACATCCCGGCTGCCGCCTACCACGAAGATTCCCTCCCGGTTGGAGCGAACCGGAAAACGGTGGACATTGTTTTCCTGCATAAAGTCCCACGGACCGCGGTCTATGCGCAGCAGATGGGCAAGCTTGGGCGCTTCCGGGGATGCCAGCAGGGCTTCTTCGACCACAATCAGGTCGGGCTCAAGGGTGACCTCCTGGTTCAGGACCGGGTCCAGGGCGCTGATGGATGAGCCGTCGGGGCTTATCTGGGGCGGGCTCTGCAGCTTGAAATAGATGGCACCGCTGTCCCGGTTGTCCCGGTACAAGCGCTCCAGGCCGCTGGCCGCCACCTTGATGTTGTTCACGTAGACATAGGCCTGGCCGCCCTGATCCTGGACCTTCTGCACAGCCTGCATGACCCGGCGCATAACAACCGGATGGCCCTCCTGGCCGAATCCGACCACAAATGCAACCCTCTTGCCGGAGCCTATGGCGTCGGATGCGCCGGTCCCCTGGGCCAGAGCCTCGAACTGGGACTGGCTTACAACCCGCTGGGAGGGGGATACCCCATAGGCGTCGAAGAGCGGTGAGGCCTGGACATCGTCGGCCACCACCACGGCTCCGGCCCGGCGTTCCACCACGTCCGTGCCCTGCATCAGCTTCATCCTGAACCGTCCGGGCATGCCTTCGAAGTGGAGGAGGCTGGTTCCGGTCATGCATTCGATCTCAGAGATGTCCTGCACGGCCGATTTGAAGAGTTCACCCTGCTTGGGGGCGGCATGGGCCAGAAATCCGGTCTTGTCAGTGATCTGATCCAGATTGGGCTCGCTGTCGACCAGGGTCACCTCGTATCCCAGAGAGGCGAGTTCCTTGGCTGTGCGCTGTCCTGACCACCCGCCGCCGAAGACAAAAACCGACGTATCCAGATCCATCGCTGTCAGTGTGCTTGTATTCTCTGCTTTCATTTGGACACCCCTAAGTACTTTGCAGCTTCTCGAACAGCCAGGCCGGCATGGGTGATGGACTCAGCAATGCTCTTGGGCCCCACGGTTGTCCCGGCCAGGAAGAGCCCGGGCTTCTGGGTCCTGGTGGTATCCAGTTCGTGCTGAACCCCAAAGAAGCCGTCCTTGGTCAGGTCCAGGCCGAAAAGCTGAGCCAGAGCAGTGTTGTCTTCTCCGGGCATGATGCCCACAGAGAGGACCACCAGGTCGTGTTCCTTTTGGGTCAACGCGCCGTCCTGCTCGTTCATGGTGCTGACCAGGATATTGTCCTGATCTCCGGCGTACATGTCCACGGGAATGGTCCGAATGAACTCCAGATCCTGCTTGCACTGATTGTAGAACAGGGGAGATTCTTTTCCGATGTTCTGGATGTCCATGTAGTACACGCTGATCTCCGCCTCCGGATCCTGAGCCTTGATCACCTCGGCCATGCGCAGGGCATAGGGGCAGCAGACATGGGAGCACCACAAGTGTCCGAGCTGCTCATTCCGGCTCCCGACGCATTGAATAAAGGCCGCTTTCTTCGGCAGGCCCTGATCCGAAGGCCGCACATACCCGCCGGTCTCTTTCTTCAACACCTCCATATCCTTGGCTGTGGCCACATTGGGCAGCCGGCCGTAGCCGTAGGTCGGCTTCTGCTGGGCGTCAAAGGGAACGAAGCCGGAGGCCAGGACAATGCTGTCGGCCTGGACTGTTTTCCGGGTGAAAGCCTGGTTCAGATCGAGGACGGTTGAGGCCGGACTGGACTTGAGATCCTCTATCTTGGTCGGATCCACAGCAAAAAACGGTTTGTGACTGGGGGAGGTCCCTTTGCGGATTGCTCCGGGAACCGGGCAGGAGGCATAGTGCTGGGCCAGGACGGCCTGTTCCTGCTCGGTGTCGAACAGGGGGGCCTGTTCAATGGTCACGGTGTATGGAGCGTCCGGAGACGTTTCCACCACCTGCGCGGCGCGGTGGATAGTAATGTTCGGGTGCTCTAAGACGTCCTTCAAGGTCTTTTCCACTGTGCAGGCATCGCATTGCCGGCACTCGTCAGTGGCCTTGCAGTTGTAGGCAATGGCGTTGCCGCCCAGAAAGGGCTCCTTTTCAACCACATGAATGTTGAGGTCGTAATCGGCCAAATCACGGGCGGCTGTCAGACCGGCAATCCCGCCGCCTATGACCATGACCGTTTTCCGTTCGCTGTTCAAGGTGGCACTCCTTCGGGTTTGGGTCTTGGTCCGGGCTATCGTTCTTCCACGCCGACTTTATGCTCGTACCCTGGCTGGACCACAGTCCGCGGTACCTGGTTCTGCCATTCCTGGGCCGGGAAAATGGGCATGATATTGGCTACCCGGTTCTGCAGGTCCAGGCGCTCATAGATCAGCTGCCAGGCACAGGGGACATCGGGGTTGACTTCGCAGCTTCCGGAGTTCGTCCCGCCGCATGGACCGTTGAACAGACCCTTGGAGCATGTGGTCACCGGGCAGATGCCTGCTGTATAGGCCAGAACGCAGGTCCCGCACCCCCGGCACCGCTCTTCGTACCACCCCACATCCTGGTTGGCACCCATAAATGTCGTGTCCACTCCGGGAAAGACCGGGATGTGCGGATACCGTTCAGCCAAGAACTGGACGCCCACGCCGCAGGCCATGGAAATGACGGCCTGGTATCCGTCAACCATGTGGTCAAGCTCAGCCAGGAACTCCCGGTCGCACTGGCGTTCTATGGTGGCGGCGCTGAGTTCAATCGGAGCCTTGTCGATGGTCCTGGCCATGCTCAGTTCTGCATTCAGACTGGCCACTTCCTTTTCGCCTCCGGCCAGGCATACGGCCACACAGGTGCCGCAGCCCACGGTAAGCACCCGGGAGTAATCCTGGACAGAGGCCTTGATCTCCTCCAGGGGCTTTCTCTTTGCAACAATCATAGTTCCTCCTGTTTGGACAAGGTACAGACATCATTTTCAACAAGGTCTTTCAGGCTGAGGGTGTTGAGCTTGGTGTAGATGATTTCTGTGAGCTCGGTCCAGATTTGATGGGTTTTGCAGTGTTCCAGTCGAGGACAGGGCGTGTCGTTCATCCAGCAGTTGACCAGGTCCAGATCCTCTTCCAGGACCCGGACGACATCACCCAAATAGATTTGATCCAGGGGCTTGGTCAACCTATGGCCGCCATTGGGCCCCCGTTTTCCGGACAGATAGCCGCCCTGCTTGAGGATGCGTGTGATTTTTTCCAGATACTTCAAAGAGATGTCTTGGCGGTGGGCTATTTCATGCAGGGAGACTGCCTGCCCCTGACCGTGCATGGCGATATCCATGAGCAGTCTGATGCCGTATCGGCTCCGGGTAGAGACTTTCATGCATATTCCTCATGAGTTGCGGAAATCCACGATGTGTGTATATGCCTGCAAAGCAATACACCCCTGAGAAGACTGTGGCCTGTTGGCGTGGACACCGGCTCAGCTGGGTTGCTTGGGATCTTTGCGTTGGCTCTAGATAGCACAACTCACAACTCGCCTGCAAGCAACACAGAGTGCAGAGAGGACAAAAAAGGCAGAGACATCCAGGCGTTTTTTCGGCCGTGGATACCTCTGCCTTGCTCAGGGTGGGCTCTAAGCCCGCACAGGGCAGCTCCTCAGGAGCCTGATTCGTTGTCCTCGAGTTCAGAGATGCGCTTTTCCAGCGCGGACAAAGCGTCCCGCAGGGAATGTGCTTCCTGCTGGAGCATTGTTTTCTCCTGTTCCGGACTCATGGCCGGCATGGGCCCGGGCCCGTATGCCGCATACGGGCCCGGGCCGGGGCCCCAAAAGGGGCCGAAGCCCGGACCGCGTCCGCCTCTAAAGCCTCGACCAAAGCCTCGTCCCCGGCCGAAGCCCATTCCCCGGCCATAGCCCGGACTCATTGCTCCCGGCCGGTTCATGCCGGCGCAGAATCCAAGACCGCGCCCGGTCATCGGTCCCATTCCCATTGGTCCTGTTCGATCTCCCCAAGGCATAGGTCACCTCCTTTGGAGTTGGAGATATTTTGAGCTGGTGCGACGGGGCTATCTATTCCCGGATCCGGATCCTCCGCCTCTTCCTCCCGCTCCGCCCCGGGAGCTTTGCCCCGGGCCGCGTCTGCGGCGGAAAAAGTTTCCGGCCCGGCGCATGAGGCCGGTTCCCGGCCTCTGCGGCCCGCCTGTTCCTCCTCCACATGGGCCGAGGCCGCGTCCTGTCTGCGGTCCCTGGCCCGATGGTCCTGTTCCGTCTCCGCGTGGCATGGTCGTATCCTCCTTGTGTCGAAATGCAGGCAAGGACTATCCCTTGTTTCCCCGGCCTCGACGCCTCCTTCGTCTGTGGCGCCCGGAGCAGCCCGGCATGGCGAATCGCTCGGACCCGAGCTTCCCCTGGACGTAGGCGACGAGAATCTCCTCGACATCGCCGGCAACAAAGGGGATCAGCTCGATCTCCGCCGCCCGGATAATGGAGGCCTGCAGCCCGGAGATCGCGCCGCAGATAAGGACCCGGACATCGTGCTCCCGGAGCATTGCGATGCGGGACATGGGCTCCGGGGGCAGATATAGCTCGGTCTGCCGCACAACCCGGGTCCCTGCTGTCTGCAGCACCCGGATCCAGGCTGCGCTCTCAAAGACCGGGGAAACACGTGAACCCCAAACTGTTAGGGCCACTGTAGGCATATGCATCTCCTTCTCATACATTGAAGAGCTAGCATACGGCGTGCCACATGCGGGGCAAGGATCTGATTCAGTGCAGAGCCCGATATATCAGGCAGTTGAACGTACTGTCTCCTGAGACAGGGGGAGGGCAGCGCAGGAGGTATCGGATATATGGTGCGCATATGCGACGAAGGTCCAGAAAAAGTTGCAATGCTGCGACGCTTTGGTCCGGGCAGGGGCTGCCGCCGTGGTCACGGGTGGTCCTTGCTGCCTTTGGGGGCCTGCAGCCCGTACTTGGCCATTTTCCTGTACAACGTGCTCTTGTGCATGCCCAGGGCTCTGGCCGCCCGGGTCCGGTTGTACCCGCTGTCTTCCAGGGCCTGCATGATGGCCCTGGATTCGGCTTCCTGGGCCGCAGAACGCAGACTGCGCGGGTCCGTGCGGTGCAAGGACATCTTCCCCAGATGTTCAGGAAGGTGTTCGGGCTCGATGATCTCTGATGGACACAGGACAAAGGCGCATTCGATGATGTTTTCCAGTTCCCGGATATTCCCCGGGTAGTCATAGTGCATGAGCATGCTCAGGGCCTGTTCGCCGACACCGGCCACCCGCCGGTTGTACAGGGCGTTGAAGCGCTGGAGAAAACCGTCCACGAGCAGGGGGATGTCTTCTTTTCGCTCTCTGAGCGGAGGGAGGGTGAGCTTGAGGACATTGATCCGGTAGAACAGGTCCTGCCGGAATTCTCCGCTGTGGACAAGAGAGGACAGGTCCCGGTTGCTGGCGGAGATGATCCGGGTGTTCATCTTCCGGGCCGAGGTCCCGCCCAGCGGAGTGAACTCCCGTTCCTGCAGAACGCGCAGGAGCTTGACTTGAAAGGCCTGACTGGTTTCTGCTATCTCATCAAGAAACAGGGTTCCATCCTGGGCCAGGGCGATTTGCCCCGGCTTGTCCTTTTTGGCGTCGGTGAACGCCCCGGCCTTGTAGCCGAAGAGCTCCGACTCCAGCAGGGAATCCGGAAGCGCACCGCAGTTCACTGCAATAAAGGGCTTGTCCCGTCGGGGGCTGAGCTGGTGGATCGTTTTGGCCAGGAGCTCTTTGCCCGTTCCTGTCTCTCCCAGGATGAGCACAGTGCTGTCGCTTTGGGCCACCCTGGGGAGGATCTTGAAGATGGAATGCATGGAGCGGCTTTTGCTGACCAGTTCGCCGACCTGGGTGCCGGAGTGAAGCTCCTGCCGCAGGGTCTCGACATCGCTTAAGTCGCGGAAGGTCTCCACTCCACCCAGGATCTGGCCCGCCTCGTCCTGCAGCAGGGCGGCGGAGACGCTGACCGGGATGCGGCGGCCGTTGCGGTCGATGATCTCCCCCTGGATGTTGTCCTGGGAGGTGCCCTGGGCAAAGGTGGCCTGCAGGGGGCAGCGGGTTTCGCACATCGTGGAGCGAAAGACCTCCCAGCAGTAGCGGCCCAGAGCTTCTTCCCTGGATATCTCGGTGATTTTTTCCGCCGCCCGGTTGAAGGACGTGATTTTCCACTCGTGATCTACTGTGAATACCCCGTCCGAGATGCTTTCCAATATGATTTTGGTCACTTGTCCGGAGAGGGGAAAGGCTTCAAAATCCATCGCAACTCCACTCGTTTTTTCATCCTAACCCCAAAGGGAGGGCGCCATGCGCTTCGTGATCATAGGCGGGGACGCAGCCGGAATGAGCGCGGCCAGCAGATTCAAACGCAAGGCCCAGGACGCAGAGGTTGTTGTCCTGGAGCAGACCCATGATGTCTCCTACAGTGCATGCGGCATGCCGTACAATATTGCCGCCCCCGGGAGGCCCATTGACGATCTGGTGGTCCGTTCGGCCCAGGTCTTTCAGCAGAAGCTGAATATCGACCTCCGGCTGGGGCACCGGGTGACCCGGATTGATCCCAGCCAGAAGAAGGTTGCCGGAGAATCTGCGGACGGAGCCTTTGAGCTGGGCTATGACAAGCTGCTCATAGCCACTGGTGCGGCCCCGAAAACGCCTGATATCCCCGGAATCGACCTCCCCGGAGTCATGTCCTTGAAGAGCCTGGGGCACGGCAGGGCGATCAAAGAGTATTTGGCCGCACACACGGTGAACAGGGCGGTCATCCTGGGCATGGGCTATATCGCCCTGGAGATGGCCGAGACCCTGCGGGCCAGGGGGATCGAGGTGGCCATGGTCAAGCCCAGGTCCCAGCTTCTGCCCTGGATGGAGCCGCAGCTCTCGGAAATGGTCCAGGAGGAGCTGACTGCCAATCAAGTGGGCCTCTACCCTGGGCAGGACATTGAATCCATCGCCTCCGGCCCTGATGGGCTAAAGGTCCGCTGCAGCCGGGATACCCTGCCGGCGGATTTCGTCCTCTGCGCAGTCGGGGTAACCCCCAACAGCGAGCTGGCCGCACAGGCCGGGCTGGACTTGGGGCCGAAGAGGGCCATAGCCGTGGACCGGGCCATGCGGACCTCAGATCCGGATATCTATGCCGCCGGAGACTGTGCCGATGCCTTTCACCTGGTCAGCAAGGAACGGACCTGGATCCCCCTGGCCCTGCGGGCCAACCGGGCCGGCTGGGCAGTCGCCGACCATCTTCTGGGGCAGGAAGTGGATATCCCTGGAGTGGCCGGGACCGCGGTGTTCAAGGTCTTCGGTCTGGAGGTGGCCACAACCGGACTCAGCGCTGAGCAGGCCGCAGACCATGGCTTTGACCCCCGGAGCGCAACCATTGAGTCCGTGAATCAGGCCCATTCCTATCAGGGAAAGACTGAACCCATAAAGGCCCATCTGATCGGAGATGCCCGTACCGGGCTGCTCCTGGGGGCCCAGATGGTGGGCAGGCAGGGGACCGCCCTGCGGATCAATTCGGCGGCCGTGGCTTTGTCCGCAAAGATGCGGGTGGCTGACTTCATCCAGTGCGATCTGGCGTATGCCCCTCCCTTCGGCCCGGTCTGGGACCCGCTGCTCACTGCGGCCAATCAGCTGTACAAAAAGCTGTGACCGGGAATTAGAACTCCACCGACCACCCGGCTGAGGCGAAGGCGAACCGGTCCTGAAAGTGCTGCCAGCACATGGCTGCTCCGAGCTGTCCAGTACAGTGGGACACGGCCACCAGCTCCAGCCCGTACTGATCAAAGGCCTGCATGGATGCGGCAAGCTGCTCCCCCGGGCCGCCCATGAACCCGAGATGCGTTCCGCCTATGACGGCATGGAAGCTCTTGTGCCCGGTGCAGGCGGCGAAGTGATTGAGCACGTTGACCGCCCCGGCATGGGCGCAGCCCAAAAGGACCACCGGGCCTTTGTCCGTTTCAATGAGCAGGCTGGCGTCGTCCCACAGGGGGTCGGGGACCAGTTCGCCGTTCTGCTCTATTTTGAGACGGGTGTCCGGATGTTCGAAGTCGGTCTTCCTGGGGACCTCTCCGGAAAAAAACACCCCGGGGGCGATCTCCGTGAACTCGCGGAGGAAGGAGAACTTGGCCTGGAGTGTGGTTTCCAGGTATTTCCGCCGGTACTTCAGCCCGATGAAGACCTTTCGGGGACCCTGGGCGGTTTCCAGCTGGGCGTATTTGGGCACAAAGATGTCCGGGTGGGCGAAGATCTGCACTCCGCGCGGGGGGTGCAGGGCGGCGGGGAGGCCGCCGGTATGGTCGTAGTGCCCGTGGCTGAGGACCAGGGTGGGGATGGTGGACAGGTCCGTGCCCAGGACGGAGGCGTTGTTGGCCAGGGCCATGCCCTGCCCGGTATCAAAGAGAATGCGCTGCCCGTCTCGTTCGATCAGGGCGGAAAATCCGTGCTCGCCGATCAGTCCCATGGGGCCGGCGGCGGTGTTTTCGCAGAGGATGGTTATCCGGGTTGAGCCCATACTGCGTGTACCTCCGATTCAGGGTAGGGGTGTGATGTGCGCGGCCGATCTTTCTACAGAGCTAGCACACGATCGGTGAGTGTGTCCAAGACCGCCGGGAGAAAATGGTTGGGGAACTTTTTACTCATCGCTCAATACGCAACAGGCAGGACTTTTTCAAGCAAAAATGATTTTTTGCTTGACCCGGATGCCCTTTGCACTTAATATGAGCGCGAGCTGTCCACGGGGACAGCTATCTGTTCATTTTTTTACCTTTCGAGGAGTAGAGGAGCTATGAGTAAGAAGATGTACGTTGGGAATCTGCCGTTTTCTTCCACTGAGGACGATCTTCGGGATCTGTTTTCACAGTATGGCGAAGTCCAATCTGCAAACATCATCTATGATCGGGAGACAGGTCGTTCCCGGGGGTTCGGCTTTGTGGAAATGGCCGAAGAAAGCGCAGATTCGGCCATGGAGGCATTAAACGGCAACGAGTTCGGAGGACGGACCTTGCGGGTCAATGAAGCCAGGCCTCGCTGGTAGATTCCCAACGCGGAAGCTCCGGTTCATTGCAGAGCCTGAATGGCCGCCCTGTGATTCACAGGGCGGCTTTTTTTTATGCCCAAGAATGGGATTTCATCTTGACAAACGCAGCTTGAGGATTATTGTGGTCAATATGATCGGAAAAGCCACATCATTGTTAACAGGAGGTGGAGGCTATGCTCAGGAAATATCTGCCGGAATTGCGCAAACGGTCCCAGGAGGTACAGCGTCCACAAAATATGTTTGATATGATGGAATCTTTTTTCAATGAACCGTTTACCCGCGCTCCATTTGGAGAATTTTCCTATCCCCAGGTCAATGTGAGCGAGGATGAAAAAGAGATCAAGGTGAGTGCGGAGCTTCCGGGCATGGATTCCAAGGATTTGGATATATCCATCCGCCAGGATAATCTCATCCTGCAAGGGGAAAAACGGTTTGAGGACGAAGAGAAGGACAAGAACTACCACCGAATTGAATGCAGTTATGGTTCATTCTACAAAACAGTCCCGCTCCCGGCCGAAGTTGAAGCAGACAAAGTCAAAGCAAAATTTAAGGACGGGGTTTTGACCGTAACCATGCCCAAGGCCGAGAGTGCGCAGCGCAAGAAGATTGAAATAGAATCGTCATGAATGATGCTTTGGTGCAAAAAGCCGGGACCGCGGGCCCGGCTTTTTGCATGTCCTGCATCGGCCCTTGCCTGACTGCACCTTGCTCCCAGAACCATCTTTGGCTAGTATGTGCAGCTGCTTTGCAGCGCATTATTGTCCTGAAACATCCAGCCAAGGTGTGCAAATGAATTTTGGGCCGCATCTCCCCAGTCCAACCCGTTTTTTTCTTTTTTCCGCAATTGTCCTGGTCCTTCTCTTCCTCATCTCCCCGGCCTGGAGCGGCACAGCTCCCCTCTCCCGCCACCTGGACTGGAAACGCACATATATCCGCACCGGACTGGATGAACACCTCGAGTACGATATCTTTGCCAAGGCAATGGAGGGACTGCAGCGCTGGGACTTCTCCAAGCCGCATCTCTTGACCATCATCGATTTCACCCGTCCATCCTACGAAAAGCGCTGCTATGTCCTGGATCTCAAGCGCCAGGATCTGCTGTACCGCACCTATGTCGCCCACGGGCGGAACACAGGGATGACCTATGCCCGGCAGTTCTCCAACACCCCGAATTCTTACCAGAGCAGTCTTGGATTTTTCCGCACCGGGGAGACATACCGGGGCAAGCGCGGGTATTCCCTGCGCCTGGACGGGCTGGAGGAGGCCATCAACGACCTGGCCAGAAAGCGGGGCATTGTCATGCATGGGGCCGACTACGCCGGAAAAAGCTTTCTGAACAAGAACGGACGGCTGGGCCGCAGCCTGGGGTGTCCGTCCCTGCCCCCGACCATACATGCCCGGATCATCAGGAGGATAAAAGAAGGAAGCTGCCTCTTTGTCTACGCCGAGGACAGCGGCTACTTGAGCAGCTCGACTGTATTTGCCTCTCCCAGCGGGTAGCACGGACTGTTTTTTTCTTTTTTGATTACAAGGAACTGTGGAGTATGCTCAAAGGCGGCGTGTATCTGGATGTGGAGAATTTGACCCGCAACGGCGGGTGGGGCATGCGCTTCGGGGTGATCACAGATCTGGTCAGGGCCCAGGAGGTGCAGCTCTTGCGGGCCAATGCCTACGTGGCGGCCGATTTCGACCGGGAGGCCGAAGATCCGGAGTACGCCCGCCGGAACAAGGAGTTCCGCAACGCCATCCGCAGGGCCGGCTTTCATCTTCTGGTCAAGCGGGTCCGCCGATTCGTGAACGACGACGGGGAAACCATCCTCAAGGCCAATGCGGATTTGGACCTGGCGGTTGATGCCCTGGTCCAGTCCGAGAACCTGGACTACATCCTGCTGGGCACGGGGGACGGAGATTTTGTGCGCCTGGTCAGGGCCTTGCAGAACAGGGGCCGGCGGGTGGACATCCTGTCCTTCGCGCATACCAGCAACGAGCTGCGGTATGAAGCCGATTTCTATTTTTCCGGCTTCCTGATCCCCAATCTGCTGGAGACCGAGAACGGAAATCAGCGCTGCCGGGGAGTGCTCTACTCCGTGTCACCGGACAGGGGGTACGGTTTTGCCCGGGTCCGCAGCGGGCTGCAGCTTCAGGATGTGGTCTACGACGTGTTCTGTCACATCAATGAGTTTCAGGAGCATATAACCAATGAGGAGTTTGTCGGCTTCAAGCAGCGGGAGGCCGTGCTGGAGATGGATCTCATCCGTCAGCCGGACGGCCGGTACAAAGGGGAGCGGATCACTGAGTACACCTGGGGCGGTTGAATAGATCCGTCCATATTCGTTCAGGAAACCTTAGCCAGCTCAGTGTCTTTCACCATAACCTCCAGCCGTTGTCCGGGCGTTTCCCCCGCCGCCAGTCCCAGGGCGGCACCCGTCCGGGATCCGACCACAGCCCCCTGGCTTTTCTCCGGGCCTCTGTCTCCAGCCGTTTCCACCTGCGACAGACCTCCTGGGTGCAGTAAGCGTCGTAGACCCAGGCCAATCCGGATGCGATCAGCGACGCAGAGAGGTCCCGGCCGTCTCTTTGGATCCTGGCCACCAGGCGGCCGTAGCGGTCCGTTTCGTGGGGGATCAGGGTCACAGGCCGTACCCATACCTCCCAGGCCGTTTGCAGCCTGGCCGTGAACCCATAGGGCTGGTCGGACTCTGGGCAGTCAATACCGTAGACCCGGACCCGTTGCAGATGAAAGTCTGAGTCTATGACAGTGACCGTATCCCCGTCGGTGACCCAGAGCACAAAGGCGGAAACAGCCCAGCTGGGGGAGGCGGCGCCGACCGCAAGGGTGAAAAACAGGCCCAGGACAAAAAGAGAGGAGAGGCGCATGCTGGGCGGCCGGGAAATCAGGCGCCGCGTGCGGCCCAGTACAGGCGGATGGCTTCCCGGACCGTATTGGCCGCCAGATGAGCGCAGTGCTCCTTGTCTTCAGGCAGGTAGCCCAGGATGGAGATGACATCGGACTGCTCCATGCCGGCAGCCTCTTCCAGGCCCTTGCCTTCGGCCAGCTCACAGGCGGCGTCTGCACTGACGATGCTCGGACCGCACCCGGTGGTCTGAAACATGGCCTGGCGGACGACGTCTTCGTCGATGTCCAGAAAGATTCGGATTGTATCCCCGCAGCTTCCGGTGAGCTCGGCCTGGGTGGAGGGGGACGGCAGGTTGCCCATGTGAGCGGGGTTCAGCCAGCGCTTGTAAAACGGGGTTCCGAACTCTTCTTTGGTCTGCTCGTTTATCTCGTTTTGGAGATTGGCCACAAAGGAGTCCAGGGGGTCGGTCATTGATGTGTTCCTCCCAACATGCTCAAATATTGACAGAAGTAGTAACTCAAAAGAAAAGTCTACCCCAATCCCCGGTTGGTGACAAGGAGATGATCCGGCCTGCGCCGGCAGTCCGGCACAGGCCGTGCGCCGGCCTAAAAGGTGACCACCTTCATCGCGTCGTCGCACATCAGGTCCACAATCTCCTGGGCCCCGGCGATCCGTGAGCCCTCGATCAGCTCATCCGGCCCAACCAGGCGCTTGTCCGCGCAGGCCTTGCAGACCAGGATATCCCCCTTGGCGGCTATGAGCTCGTCCACCATGTCCTTCATGTGTTCCCCTGTAGTGGTCCGGATCCCCTCGGCCATGCCCAGCTGGGCCCAATGAATGGCGTCGTCGATGAGGGCGACCTGAACAGGGGTCTCTTCTTTCTTCGCGGCCAGGGCGGCGAACTGCATAGCCCTGGTGGCGCTGCCGGCCTTTTCAAAGCCCTTTGAGATGACGAAAAGCATTTTGTGCATTACATACGCTCCTGAGGTTGAAGGTGCAGACCCGTCGCAAGGGCGGGGCTCTTTGAGCAGTATTCCATACGTTGCCAGGGTGGTTTGACATTTGCCCGCGGCTGCATTGCCTGAAGCCTCTCGCTGTGTTAATAGCCTTTTTTACACATGTTTCTCCGTGCAAAGCATGGAGAAAACAGCTCTGAAAGTGAAGGAGACAAGGCCAATGTTGGGTCGGGAAATGAATGCATACTGGAAAACCGTTGTGGAAACCATCCAAGAAGGGATCATGATTGTGGACACCAGGGGAACCATCGTATCCACAAACAATGCCCTGGAACGGATGACTGGATATACCAGTTCCGAGCTGGTGGGGCAATCCTGTCTGATCCTCAATTGCGATATCTGCAATGCAGCCAGAGGCTTGGAGGACAACCACTGGTGCACCTTGTTTCGATCCGGTGAGATTTCCATGCGCCAATGTTCCATTGAGCGCAAGGACGGAGGGTTTACCCCGGTGCTGAAAAACGCCACATTGCTGCGCGATGACCAGGGGAATGTGATCGGTGCCGTGGAGACCCTGACCGATATATCGGAGATTGTGGAAAAGGACCATCAGATCGAGGCCTTCCGCCGGGCCCTGAATACCGAGGACGGCTTTCACGGCATCCTGGGACGCTCCGCTCCCATGCGCCAGGTATTTGAACTGATCAAGAACGCGGCCCAGACTGATGCCCCGATCATCGTCTACGGAGAGAGCGGGACCGGCAAGGAGCTGGTTACAGAGGCCATTCATGCCGAGAGCGCGCGGAGCTCCAAGCCTCTGGTCAAGGTCAACTGCGCGGCCCTGACGGAGTCGCTTTTGGAAAGCGAACTGTTCGGTCATGTCAAGGGCGCGTTCACCGGGGCCCATGCCAGCAGGCAGGGCAGATTCGAGGCCGCCAGCGGGGGGTATATCTTTTTGGACGAGATCGGCGATTTGCCCCTGTCCACTCAGGTCAAGCTGCTCCGGGTCCTGGAGGACAAGGTTATCGAGCGGGTGGGAGACAATAAGCCGATCCAGGTCGATGTGCGGATCATTACCGCCACAAACCGCGATCTTCAGGAGCTGGTCCGGCAGGGAAGCTTCCGCCAGGATCTGTACTACAGGATCAATGTGGTGCCCATCCACCTTCCTCCCTTGCGGGAACGGCCTGAAGATGTGCCCCTGCTGTCCGAGCACTTTTTCGAGCGGATCAAGCTGAAGACAGGAAAGCCGTTAAAGGGGATCAGCCCGGAGGCAATGGAGGCCTTGTGCCGCTATTCATGGCCGGGGAATATCCGGGAGCTGAAGAGTGTGTTCGAGTATGCCTTTGTGGCCTGCTCCCAGGGAATGATCCAGCCCAATCACCTTCTGCCCCAGATCTTTCAAAAGAAGCAGTCGGAGCAAAGCGGGGCCGGAGACGCGCCGCCCCGGGACGAGCAGATCAAGCAGGAGCTGATCCAGGCCCTGCAGCAGGCCCAGGGCAATCAGTCCGAGGCGGCCCGGCTCCTGGGGGTCTCCCGGGTGACGGTCTGGAATCGAATGAAGAAGTACAACATTCAGGTCCACAACGTGATCGAGCCCTAGCCGAGGCTTTTGTCCTCAGACCGCAAGCTGGTAAGTGTGAGATGTGACTTGGAGTGCTGAAGAGGCTCAAAACCCGGGCCTGCCTTTAAAGCAGGCCCGGGTTTGCAGGCATGGGAGGACTAGAAATTGAACACCTTGGCCTCGGCCGAGATATGGATGATGGCCGGTGCTCCGCCCAGGTACATATTGGAGAAGAACTGGCTCTCGTCCACCTGACGAGATTTGGCGCAGGGGATTCAGACCCCGATGGGGATCTCCTTGTCCACCAGGGTGGGCAGGTAGTCGTTGGGGCAGTCGCCGGTCACGGTCTTGAGGTTCATGTCCCGCCTGGAGTTGGCCCATTCCACGCCCCCGTCGATCAAAAACAGATCCACCTGATGCCCTTTGTCCATCGCAACTTTGGCGAACTGAAAACATCGGGTGGCCGCCTCATTGCTGTCCTGGCTGAGGATGAATAGATATCGAGCCATACAGACCTCCTTTGGATGACAATTGGTATGCTGTGCGCCCACACCGCGCAGAACAGAAAAAGAAAGCAGAATACCGCATGGATGTATATTGTGTATGATGCATTATCCGATGCCCAAGGTCAAATCCTGGCCAAGAGAGGCAATCCTTGCGCTCAGCCTTGACCTGCATAATGCGTGTGGGGCAATTCTCTCCCATGTCCGGAGGAAATGAGTAAAGTGCAGCTGCACCCCTTTGTACATCCATCCTTGCCAAAGGACGTATCTCAAGGTAAACTCTCTTCTTGTTGCTTTATTATGCTAATGGTTATCATTCAACATAAACAGATAAGGAGATAGGCATGGCCAGACTCAAAGGGACCAAGACAGAGCAAAATATCTTGACCGCTTTTGCCGGTGAGGCCCAGGCAAGAAACAGGTACACCTACTTTGCCTCCCAGGCCAAGAAGGACGGATATGTCCAGATTGCGGATATCTTCGAGGAAACCGCAAATCAGGAGAAGGAGCACGCCAAGCGGCTGTTCAAGCTTTTGGAGGGCGGAGACGTCACGGTCAGCGCCGAGTTTCCGGCCGGGGTGATCGGGAGCACGGTGGACAATCTCAAGGCCGCTGCCGCCGGGGAAAATCATGAGCACAGCGATATGTATCCCTCCTTTGCCAAGACAGCCAAGGAAGAAGGGTTTACCGACATCGCTGCAATTTTTGAAGCCATTGCCGTGGCGGAGCGGCAGCACGAAAAGAGGTACCTGGACCTGGCGGCCAATATCGAAGCCGGCCGGGTGTTTGAGAGAGGCGATTCCCAGACCTGGCGCTGCCGGAACTGCGGCTACCTGCATCAGGGAACCGGGGCCCCGGAAACCTGTCCCGCCTGCGCCCACCCCCAGGCCCATTTCGAGCTTTTGGGCGAGAACTATTAATCCAACAAACGGCCGGGGCACCCCGGCCGTTTTCATTTTGAACCTTTCCGGGCAGTGCCTGCTCCAGAAAGGCCTCTATAATTCCGGTCACAATGCAGCTTTTGGAGCAGAGGTCAATTATGCTTGGCACGCACGAGGTTTTTTTGATAAAGTACAATATGCTCGTTCTCCATCTGTCCACGTGTGACCAGGAGGGGCCGCATGCAAGCCTGGACCGTATGTCTCGTCTATGCCCTTATCAATCCAAGTGCGGATGCGTTGACCTGGTCTTGTCGCCGAGCGGCGATGCTCAGGCATAGGTCTGCATAATGGACTCCAGGGTCGTAAGCGACGGGCTGTTGTCCGCCAGAGGCCCCGGCTCCAGCTGGGGAAAATGGCCTTCAAAGGGCCCCCTGTCCGTATTCTGATACAGGATGCCCACCGGTATTGTCTCTCCCCACTGCATGCTGAGACGCATGGCCGCCTCCCAGTCACCGGCATCGTGGCTGTCGTCCAGCTCTGTGCACCGCTCCTTGTACCAGGAGTGGGTGTTGACCTTGTTGAAGGACACGCAGGGCTGGAGGATATCCACCAGGGCGAATCCCGGATGCCGGACCGCGGTCTGGATCAGAGAGACCAGATGCTCGGTCATTCCGGAGAATCCCCGGGCCACGAACCCCGCTCCCAGGCTCAAGGCCGTGGACAGCGGGGCGAACGGGGCGGAGTAGGCCCCGTGGGGCTGGGCCTTGGTTGTCTGTCCTGTGGCTGTGGTTGGACTGGCCTGGCCCTTGGTCAGGCCGTAGATCTGGTTGTTGTGGACCAAAAGGGTCAGGTTGATGTTCCTGCGCACCGCGGCCAGGAAGTGATTGCCCCCTTCTCCGTACATGCAGCCGTCCCCGCTTTCGGCAATCACATCCAGCCCGGGGTTGGCCAGCTTGATCCCGGTGGCCACAGGCAGGGCCCGGCCGTGCAGGCCGTTGAACAGGTTGCACAGCATATAATGCGGGGTCTTGGCCGCTTGCCCGATGCCGGAGACAAGGCAGACGTCACGGGGCTGTTTGTCCATTCCGGCCAGGGCTTCCTTGACCGCCTTCAGGATCGCGTGGTTGCCGCAGCCGGGACACCATGCGGTTTCGAACTGTCCAAAATCACTGCTCGTGACCATTGGTCTGCTCCTTGATCAGGGGGTTCAGCCGGGGAAGGATATACGAAGCGCTCAGGGGCCGTCCGTCGTAGCGCAGGATGCTGGCCTGGACCGCAAAGCCGGTTTGCCTGCGGATCAGGGCCGCGAACTGGGCCCCGGCGTTGCTTTCCACCGCCACGACCAGGCCAGCCTGCCGGAGACGGTCCTCGAACTGAGCCGGATCCAGGGGCCAGACCTGGGAAAAATGCAGGGTCCCGACCCGCATGCCCGACTCGCTGCAGATCCGGGCCGCCTCCATGACCGCCCCCTTGCTCGATCCCCAGCAGAGAAGCAGGACGTCCGGGCTGTCCGGCCCGCTGTATTCCGGGGCGGCCGTCTCCTGCCGCAGGCCGTCCTCCTTTCGTCTCCGCTTGTCCACCATCCCGGTCCGGACCTCTCCGCTTTCGGTTATATGTCCCTCCTGGGTGTGCTCGTCGCTGTCGGCCACCACCAGGGCGGGACCGTATCCGGGCAGGGCCCGGGGTGAAACTCCGGATGCGGTGGATGCGAAACGGACGTAGTCTTGGGGAAAAGCGGAGGTGTCCGGCTGGGCCACCGGGGACAGATTGTGCAGGTCAAAGGCGGGTACTGCCCGGTAGGAGTCGGCCAGAAACTGATCGGTGAGCACAATGGTCGGGGTCTGGTAGCGCTGGGCCAGGTCCACGGCCTTGCGGGTCAGGTAAAAGCATTCCTCCGGGGTGCCGGGGGCCATGACCGCCCGGGGGAACTCCCCGTGGCCGCTGTACAGGGCCAGCTCCAGGTCCGACTGCTCGGTCCTGGTGGGTAGGCCGGTGGCCGGCCCCGGACGCTGGGCCAGGACCAGGGTGACCGGAGTTTCGGTCATCCCGGCCAGGCTGATGCCCTCGCCCATGAGGGCGAAGCCTCCCCCGGAGGTGGGAACAATGGGCACAGCTCCGGCAAAGGAGGCCCCGACAGCCATGTTCACGGCGCTGAGCTCATCCTCGGCCTGCTCCACGACGCATCCCAGCTCCTGGTCATGGGCGGCCAGGTTCAGGGCCACCCCGGTAGCCGGGGTCATGGGGTAGAAGGAGCAGAAGTTCACCCCTGCGCTCATGGCCCCCAGGGCCACGGCCTGGCTGGCGGCCAGCATGAGTCTGGACCCGGATTCCGGGGGGGAGACGGAAGGCAGGTGCCAGGCGTCTTCGATCCGCTCTCGGACCCAGTTTAGGCCGTTGTGAAAGGCGTCTAGATTCTTTTGGGCCAGGTCCTGGTCCTTGGATCCAAAGGCAGAGCGGACCACCCCGGCGCCGATGTCCGGCAAAAGGCCCAGAATGCCGCAGAGACAGCCCAGGGCCGCAACATTGTGCAGGATCTTCTGGTCCGTGAGCTGCTGAAAGGGGACCGGGAGCAGGGCGTCCAGGGTGTTTTTGCTGCCCAGTTCTTCGCTGGTCAGGATCAGATGCCGCTTGGCCAGCTGATCCTGGTGCAGGTCGATGCTTTCCTGGGTGAATGCGGCCAGGATGTGGATTTCGTCTCCCGGCCCGAGCAGGGGGCTGGTGCAGGTCCGGATGGAAAAGGTGTTGTGTCCGCCCCGGATCCTGGACATATAGTTTTGGGAAACCAGGATCTCGTATCCGGATCGAATCAGGGACTTGGCCAGGAGCTGTCCCATGGTGTCCAGGCCCTGCCCGGCTTCGCCGCCGATGCACAGGGTGATGTCGTCCATTCTCCCCTCCAGGGTTGAGATGCTGCGGAGATTGACTTTACACAGGAATGGTTTTTATTGTCGGATTCTTTATAAGAATACGCAGTTTGGGCAGGGCTGTAAAGCTGCTCCAAAGCATCAGCAGCCCGGACCCATGCAACCGAGACCAGGAGGAGAGTGATGCACCCCCCGAGCGATGCCTCGCATCTCATTTTGTTCACCGGAGCCGTGGTGGTAACCACCATGCTGGTCAAGGGGAGCCTGGAACGGACGGCGGTGCCGCCCCTGGTCGGGTATCTGCTCCTGGGCGTGGGGCTGAGCTGGGTAAGCGATGTCTGGCCCTTGTTCGCGGAAGCGGGGCAGACCATCGGCTTCTTCGGCCAGCTGGGTCTGGTCGCCCTTCTGTTTCGAGTTGGACTCAAGAGCGACATCACCGTTCTGGTCAGGCAGCTGCGCAACGCCAGTCTGGCCTGGATCCTCAATGTGGTTCTTGCGGGTGTGCTGGGATATTACCTCACGGCCTCTGTCCTGGGCTACGGCCTGGTCAGCGGCCTGATTGTCGGAGCGGCGTTCACCGCCACCAGCGTCGGGGTCTCGGTCAAGGTGTGGGAGGAAAAGGATGCCTTGAACTCCAAAAACGGCGCACTGCTCGTGGATCTGGCCGAGCTGGACGATGTCAGTGCCGTGGTCCTCATGGCCCTGGTCTTTACCCTGGTTCCGCTGCTGCAGAACGGCGGCGCTGTGTCCTTTGTCTCCGCCCTGGGCACGGCCGGCCTGGGCTTTGTCCTGAAAATGGCCGTGTTCGGTGCGCTGTGCTATCTGTTTGCCGTGTTTTGGGAGCGGCCCCTGACCTCTTTTCTGCAGTCTGTGGAGAGCCGGCCGGATTCCACCCTGACCATTGTCGGCTTCGGGTTTGTGGTTGCCGCCCTGGCCGGGATGCTGGGCTTTTCCCTGGCCATCGGGGCCTTTTTCGCCGGCCTGGTCTTTAGCCGGGATCCCAAATGCATCTCCATCGACGACGCCTTTGTCCCTTTATACGATTTCTTCAGCCCGTTTTTCTTTGTCAGCATCGGCTACCAGCTGCAGCTGGGGGCCATTGTCCCCGGGCTGGAGATGGGGCTGGTTCTGGCTGTTGCCGCGGTTGGGGTCAAAGTGGCGGCCAACGGCCTGCCCGTAGCCATGCTCAGCGATGTGCAAAGCGGAACCCTGGTGGGGATGAGCATGGTCCCCAGGGCGGAGATCTCCCTGGTCATCATGCAGAAAGGCATGCAGCTGGGGGACTGGGCCGTGGATCAGGCCCTGTTCGGAGCCATGGTCACGGTCAGCGCCATAACCTGCCTGGTCTCGCCCATGCTGGTCAGGTTCCTGCTCACCCGCTGGCCGCAGGACACCAGCAAGACCCAGGAGCCGTGATCCGCAAGGCGGCATCCATCTGTTGTGAGCAAACCTGTATCCATTGAGGGCCCTGGTTATGACCCGAATAGACAAAAGATGTTTTGCCACCTTGGAGTTTGAGCTGGAATGGACAAGCTCCCAGGCCAGTCACCGGGAGCGGTTTCTGGCCAAAAAGGTGAATATTTGGCGCGATTTCTTCCCCCCGGGAATGGAAGAAGCCCTGATAGGCCGAAGCATCGGGGATACAGTCCGCATGGAGTATGGACCGGGGGAAGCTGTCCCGGCCAGGAAGGCACGCGATGTCCGCTCTCTGTCCCGCTCTACCTTCAAGCCCCCTCTGCGGGGACAGCCGATATCCGGACCCAGATTCGGCCGATTTTATCCCCAGGGCTTCTTAAGCGACCTGGTGGGCATCTATCCGGAAAATGTATTTCCCTTCCGGGTCATTGGCCTGGAGGGCAATGAGTTTACCGCGGACATGAGCCATCCCTTGGCCGACTGTCCCCTGTCCATATCCGCATATGTACATAATGTGGCGGTCAAGGACGGGGATGTAGGCGGCAGGTGCTCGGTGTGGGTGGAGGAGATGGGGGACAAGGGCCCCGGGATGCAGGCCCGCTGGGGGGAGCATCCCACTGACTTTGAACTGCAGGAGCCCCTGCTCCGGGAAGATGAGGAGCAGGATGCCGCATTCTATGCCCGGCCCAGGATGGTCGGCCATGTGGACGCCCAGGCCAGGGAGCATCTGCAGGCGGAGTACTCCCGCTTTCTCCTTCCCGGCATGCAGGTTCTGGATGTCATGAGCAGCGTGTACTCTCATTTCCCGAAACGCATGGATCTGGAGGTCACCGGGCTGGGGATGAACCAGGAGGAGCTGGAGGCCAACCCGGCATTGGACCACCATGTGGTCCATGACCTCAATGCCTGTCCGGAGCTGCCTTTTCCAGACGCATCTTTTGATCTGGTTGTCTGCAGTCTGTCCATTGAATACGTGATCCGGCCGCAGGTCTTTATAGCCCAGATCAGGCGCGTCCTTCGACCCGGGGGCCGGGTGGTCCTCAGTTTTTCCAACCGCTGGTTCCCGCCCAAGGTCACCGGGCTGTGGACCACCCTGCACGAGTTTGAGCGCCTGGGGCTGGTTCTGGAGATTCTGCTCCGGGATGAGGGCTTTACGCAGCTGGAAACAACCTCGGTGCGCAATTGGTGGCGGCCTCCGGAGGATAAGTACTACGGCCAGCTGTGGACCAGCGACCCGGTGTATGTGGTCACCGGCACGGTCCAGGCCTGAACACGGCCGGGTTGAACTCTGTTCAGCCTTGCCTGTCGAACATATAAGGAACCTGCTTACTCTTCGACGATTATCGCCCCTGGGGCGCATTCTCTGGCTGCTTTGCGGACCAGCTCCTTCTGGTCCGCAGGGACTTTATCCACCAATACTCGAGAGATCAGCTGATCTTCATCATACTGAAATACATCCGGACAGACCTTGTTGCAGTTCCGATCTCCCATGCACAAGTCATAATCGATTTTGACTTTCATAACTCCTCCCAATGTGAGAGATTCTCTTCCAGAGTATTTCCTGACACGGCTTGACAAGCTAGAGCTAATTGTTGTTGATCAGCTTATGTCGAACTCTGGCTCGATTCAGCTTACACCAATCCTTAGGAAACGAGGATGAAAAAAACGCTCGTGGACATGCTCATTTGCCCTGCCTGTCTTCCCCAGGAAAATGAGCTGTCACTTCACGTGGAAAAGATTTTAGACGAAGACGTCATCCAGGGTCAACTGACCTGTTCCAGATGTGCTGAGGTCTTTTTGATTCGCGACGGCGTGGCCGACCTTGACCCTGGACGCGCACAGCGCTCGCCTTCCAAATATGAACAATCCGCTGTGGTCTCCTCCTATCTCTGGAGTCACTATGGGGATATCCTCCAGGAGGAGCAGGCCTCTGACGCCTATGATCAATGGGGCCAGCTCATGCAACCCCATTTGGGGATCTGCCTGGACATCGGATCCGCCGTGGGCAGATTCGCCTTTGAAATGGCCCAGAAATGTGACTTTGTCCTGGGCCTGGACCGGGAGTTCCCCTGGGGCTCGGTGGAAGAGGCCATTGATGAACAGCTTGCCCCCTCAGGGATCACCGTCCAGGCCCTGCGCCAGAACCCAAGCGGGCTCCGAGCCGAGCCTTTGGAATTTGCCAAACACGAAAAGCAGGGTTTTGCCACCCCTTCCGGGAAGGTGGAGTTCTATTCCCAGCGACTTGCGGATAACGGCCACTCTCCGGTTCCATTTCTCCATGCTGAACCGGGGGAGCCCATCAGCTTTGCCGGACAGATCCCAGGTCAGGCTTTCATCGGGATCAGCGGGGAACGGACCAATCGCTTCACCCACACTCAGTTCCACACCATCCCCTCTTTGATCCAAAGGGAACCCGAAGGATACGTGGAGCTGCATGCAGATGATGCCCGGGCCAAAGGTATTGGTGCTCAGGACTTGGTCCAGGTGCAGACCCCCAGAGGAAGTATCCGGATGAAGGCTAGGATCACGGACCGGGTCCATCCGGGATCGGTGCTCATTGCCTGGGGGTGGGGGGACATAGACCCGGAAGCCAGCCTGAACAACCTGACCGATGATGAACAGCGAGACCCCATCACCTGCACTCCAGCGGCCCGGACCTTTATGTGTGCAGTGCACAAAGTCGGTTCAGAGGAAAAACGAAGTGAGTAAAGAGTGAAGGCAAGGGGCCGGACTTTCACTGTCCAGTTCTGAACACGGCCGGGTTGATTTCGTAGAGGGGTGATGCGTGACGGGCGGCCCCGGATAAGGAGGAGAGCTTGGGGCTGATTTCGCATCCTGGAGCGTATTGGGTGGTGAACTGCAGAAAGCGTTCTATGCTCTGGGGATGATCGGGCAGGACCTGCGTGATCCGGGCAGAGCCTGTTTGAGCAGGCTTGAGTTCACTTAAGAAATTTGCTACCCCTTGGTCAGAAAAATGACATGACGTGATGCTGCGTAGGCCCGTGGCGTGAGCTGTGGGTCTGGAATTTTGTCCGGGGCTGCCTTCTGCATGGACTCTCTGCATCAGCCGACCCATCTTCTTTTCACAGGCCAGCGGTTTCGGACTACCCACCTCCGGCTACTGACACCTGATATTCGCGCCCCGCATAATCCCTGTCTTCTCCTGTCCATCCTGGATCTGGCAGCTCAAGGGCAGATCGATTCTCCGTTCATCCAGTCCTTATTTGAGCTCATCGGGCGCGTTGCCCGCTACTGGGATCTGGTCCGGTCTCCAAGCGGCAGACTAAAAACGAGGGGGGTGGCATGAAGCAGGTCACGGCCCAGGCCGTCCTTGAGCAGCTCCGGCAAATCGACGAGTCAGACCGCATTGAGGCCAAACGGGCCTCGGCCATTGGCGAGTCCCTGTTGGAAACGGTCTGCGCCTTTGCAAACGAGCCGGGCCTGGGCGGTGGCTGGCTGTTGCTGGGTGTGGTGAAGGCCTCGGATACGCCCGGTGACTACAGGGTGACCGGTGTCGCCGATCCGGACAAGCTGCTGGGAGACCTGCATTCCCAGTGCGCCGGTGTCTTCAATGTGCCGGTACGGATTCAGGCGCGGGCGGAGACGGTGGACGAGGGCACAGTGATTCTGGTGGAAGTGCCTGAGGTCGACCCGGCTTCTCGCCCCATATATTTTGCCAACAAGCCCCTGCCGCGCTCGGCCTGGCGGCGCGGCCCCAGCGGCGACTACCGTTGTAACCAGGACGATCTGGCAGAACTGTATCAGGGTCGGTCCAGCCAAAGTTTTGATGCCACGATCGTCTCAGATGCCAGCCTGGATGACATCGACCCGGATGCCATCGAGTACTACCGGGATGCCCGTCGTGCCGTGAATCCGACGGCGGAGGAATTAAGCTTTTCCGATGACGAACTCCTGGAGGCGCTGGGCGCTGTTGCCCGCAAATCCGGGCAGTCGCGCCCCACAGTGGCCGGTGTGCTGTTGTTTGGTCGGCGGGGGGCGCTGCGACGGCTGTTCCCCGCCAACCGGGTGGACTATGTTCGCATCCCAGGCAAGGAGTGGATCGAGGATCCGCACAACCGCTTTACCACCCTGGATCTGCGTGACACCCTGCCCCGGCTGATCCAGCGGTCAACTGCAGCGGTGCTGGACGATCTGCCGCGGGCTTTTCGACTGCCGGAAGGGGAGATACGACGGGGAGAGAAGACGGTACTGCCGACTAAGGTAGTGCGCGAGGCGGTGGTAAACGCAGTGATGCACCGCAACTACCAGCGCCAGCAGCCCATCCAGTTGCTGCGCTACAGCAACCGGCTGGAGGTGCAGAACCCGGGGTACTCTCTGAAGGCGCTGGAGAATTTGGGTGAGCCGGGCTCGCAGTGGCGGAACCCGGTGATCGCCTCGGTGTTGCACGAAATGGGGCTGGCGGAGACCAAGGGCAGCGGGATTCGCGTCATGCGGCGGCTGATGGAGGAGGCCGGGCTCTCCCCGCCGAGCTTCGATTCGGACCGCCACAACGATCAGTTTTCGGCGACTTATCTGTTCCACCATTTTTTGGGCGAAGCCGATATCGAGTGGTTGGGACGTTTCCGGCACCTTGGGCTGGGCGAGGATGAGCAACGAGCGCTGATTTTCATTCGGGAGACCGGTCGCATCACCAACTCTGATTACCGCGACTTGAACCGGGTCGACACCCTGGCCGCCAGCCAGCGACTGATCCACCTGAGGGATCTGATGCTCATTGATCAGGTCCCCCGGGGGGCGGCGACCTACTATGTCCCTGGTAAGGAGCTGAGCGGCCTATCGAACGGAGAAGAGGGCATCCTGTTCTCTGGCTTATCACAGGAGTCTGAAGCCTTATCACAGGAGTCTGAAGCCTTATCACAGGAGTCTGAAGCCTTATCACAGGAGTCCGGGGGAGGGGCATCCGAGCAGACGTACCGTGAGCAACTCCTGGCCGAATTGCCAGATGAGCTTAGAAGCGAGCTGGAACGCATCGGGCAGCGCAGCCGTGATCCACAACAGATACCACGACTCATACAAGCGCTTTGCGCCCTTCGACCCTACGGAGCCAGCGAGCTGGCGGTTCTTTTAAAGCGCCGCCGGGACTATCTGCATCGTCAGCACATCGCCCCCCTGCTCGCCGAGAACCTCGTGCGATACCGGTTTCCAGGTGAGCCGAATCGCCCGGACCAAGCCTATATGGCCACCAAGGAGCAAGAATGAACGCCACGGACCTTCCAAGGTCTGGACTTCTGCCACATACTCCGCGATCAGGGCATGAGCTGTGGCGACTACCTGAACCAGTTCATTTACCTGATCATTCTGAAAATGGACGATGAATACAGCCGGTCACCCCGGAGCCGGGAGCTCTGCATCCCTGATCCGTGCAACCAGCCGGACGATCGTACCTCCAAATGCTGCGTGTGCACTGCGAGGTTTGCTTGGCCAGCGAAGTGTTGCCCTTCCTGGACAAGCCCTGAATCGACCACAGCATTTTCAGACCTTCATGCTTGTTTTGCTTCAGTTGCTTGGCGTCCGCAAAGAGCATTCAAATCCTGGGCTTATCGAGACCCTGGGGACCATATTTGAGCAGGCTTGAGTTCACTTAAAAAATTTGCTACCCCTTGGTCAGAAAAATGACACGATATGATGCTGGGTAGGCCCATGGTGTAAACTTTGGGTCTGGAACAAGGAATTATGGCAAAGAGCTTAGGTTGTTGAGTCATATAAAGTTACACCGAAAACTGAGTTCAGTCTATATGGAAAACAAGGAATTCAGCACCTCATAAACTTGCTTAAGGATATCTTCGGATACGGTTGCTACTTTTTTGTCTATAAGGGAATTGTCTGCTGTAAACAGCTTAGCTGGACGAACATAGGAGGGGATTACCGGGAGGGGCGAGTCTGTGAATGAATCCCGAGTAAGCTGAATGCCTTGATCAAACGTCGGTCTCTTTTTCGTAATCTGGCATAAAATGGAATCCTGTCCGGCAAGATCGGCAAGAACCAAGGCAGGTCTTGGTTTAGCATTTTTCAGATCCGAGAAGCGAAACAGAATCCTTACGACATCGCCTTTTACAAATCGGCCCATGCCTCATCCTCTTCCGGGTCGTCCCATACCTTGGCCAAGGCGGATTCGCTTGCATAAAGGGCATACCTTGAAAGCTCTTCTTCGGTTTCTGTTTCCATTTCATCCCCCATCTGTCTGTCGAGTGCAGCCAGTATGTCCTCCGTCAATTCTTGCATTTCTTCGTTTGTCGGGGCCAGCCGGAGTCCTTTTTCAGCACAATGTTTTGCTTCAGCTAGATATCCCAAACTATATAATGACGAGGCAAAATTATAATATGTTACGACGTCCCCGCCAAAAGCTTCAATGGCAGCCTGATAATGCTTTCGCATTTCAATTGCATTTTCCCGTAGACACTCAACCGCGCCCATAACATAAAGATAATTTTTGGGATCCTCAGCCTTTATTTCTTTGGCTTCCCTGGCAATCGTCTGCAAGGTAAACTCATCAGTTTTGCCGACACGCTTAAGCTCCGACAACTTTTCCAGTAATGATTGAGCCTTACCCACAGTCTGCTTCATCATCGTTACCACTCCCTGCGTCCCCAGGTTCATTTTGCCGTGAGGCAGGGACAATACGTTCTTTGCTTGTCAGTGTAAACACGAAGAGACAATGGCGCAAGCATCTGCTCGGCAAAGGTAGCCAATGAACTCCAAGGACCTTGGCTTCCTTGGCGATCTTCGGTGCGCCAGGCCAAGTCTGGTCAATCTTGTGGGCTGAAATGTGCCCACCATGGAAATTGCCTGTTTGTCCATGTAGTCACTCGGGCAGCGGATGGAGTAATCCTACCCGTTGAAGCCCCGTGCTGACAAACGTGTGAGCCGCAGCGCAAGCGAACTCGATTCGGCCTCGTGGCGCAATTGAGAGTGGCTAGCCTTCCGAAGATGGTGAAACCTAGAATCGACGATGAAGCAACAGGTATTTGCATTCGTCGGGCTCTCCGGGGTGGTTGGAGGCGGCGCGCACGGACAGATTGGCCGAGGAACCTGGGAGGCCCGGCAGGGCGAGGGTTTTCCCTCAGCGCTTCTTGGGGAAAACATAACCCTGGGGCGTCCTTGTCGGGAATCGGACAGGCCCATAGTAGTGGGGAAGCGGGGTAATTCCCGTGGAGCGAAGGGGCCTGACCGTAGGCCTTTGGTGACAGTCTTCGGGAGAGCCGTATGCGGGAAAACTGCACGTACGGTTCGACGAGGGGGCGCTGATGGATGAATACAGTACGGTCGACACGTAGTAGTCGCGTGCGACGAGGCGTCTGTGAAAGTCCTGGCTGATTCTATCCACCAGTGCTCTACTCTACTGGATAAAATATTGTATGCTATGGCTCTGGGACGGTCCCTAACCCAAAGGAACAGCCGCATTTTGCTTATCAGAAGTCAAGAGGACTCTTGGCTTCTTTTTGGGTTTGACTCTTGATGGTGTGGGTATAGATCATGGTGGTCCGCACATCGCTGTGCCCGAGTAATTCCTGAATGGTCCGGATGTCGTAGTTGGCCTGGAGCAGGTGGCTGGCAAAGCTGTGCCGGAAGGTATGCGACGAGACGCGCTTTGGGATCTGCGCTTTTTGCACTGCATGGCGAATCGCCTTTTGCACCTGGGACTCATGCAGATGGTACCGCCTGCGCTGGCCGGTCTCGGGAATATGGGTCAGATAGGTGGCAGGGAAAAACCACTGCCAGACAAATTCCCTGGGGCTGTTTGGGTATTTGTTCTCCATATTGTCGAACATGAACACCCCGTCATATCTGGCTTCCAGATCTTTTGCATGCAGTGCCTTCACCTTTTCCAGCTGCTTGTTCAGTTCAGGGAGCAGCATGTGGGGCAAGGGAACGGTCCGATCCTTTTTCCCCTTGCCGTCGTGAATGGTCAAGACTCCAAAATCAAAGTTGAAGGCGTTGACCCGGAGCCCCAGACATTCAAATAACCGGAGTCCGCATCCATAGAGCAGCTGGACAACCAGATCAAAAGGCGAAGTCAAGTGCTGGATGACTTTGTCGATCTCCTCCCGGGTGAGGACAACAGGGATATACGGCTTTTGCTTGGCGCGGACGACTCCGTCGATGGGGCCGAACTCCTGACCCAGGACGTGCCGGAAAAAGAACAAAAGCGCATTAAAGGCCAGGTTCTGGGAGGAAGCGGACATGTTTTTCTCCACCGCCAGGGAGGTCAGAAAGGATTTGACATCAGATGTGGACAAGGCTTGAGGGTCCTGTAGCCGGGTGTACGATTTGAGCTTATAAACCCAATTGGTATACGATTTCAGCGTCTTTTGTGAGTAATGCCTGATCTTGATTTCATTGGTCAAAGACTGGATGGCAGCTTCCCAAGGGTCCTCAACTGGAGATGACGCAGGCCTCGCGATGTGTGCAGAGCCTGCATCCGGGCTCTGGTCAGCAACTTGGACCGCAGATGGATTATGGGGTTTGCTTTTCGCTTCAGCGACCTGCCCTCCAGAGAAATTACTGTGTGGATCCTCCTTTGAGTTTGTATTCTCAGCAGAGGAAATCTCTAGCAAAATGTGGACCGCTTCAGTGGCTTGCTGTTGCTGGAAAGGCCCTTGATTCTTGGACTGAAGCTTCTTGATGAAATGGGGCAGACTTCGCGAGTCATCAGGATCAAAGCCATACTTGGCACAAAAATCCAGATAGAATCGCAACCATTTCAGGAAATGATGTTGCTGCTGTGCTGGGATATGCTTTGCATCCAAGGCTATCCTAAACTCGGCTTGAACATGTGCAGGAATGGTTTTCATTGACTTACATCTAAATTAGGTATAATACTCATTTTGTGTATATATACTATATTTGTATATACATTTTTTGAGAAACAAGCAACATGAATTTTATCACAATATTTCATAGGATTGAAATGGAAAGCGTGTAAGTTGCCTGAAGGGTAGTCAGAAAAAAAACTGTATAATAAATTGTTCGGTAGAAAATTGTGATTTAAATTCAAAATAACAATGATATATCACTATACCAATATCAACACTCTTGCTTCGATACTTGACAGCGGGAAAATAAGGTTCAGTCGCCTTGATGGCGTAGATGACCTCCGGGAGGCACAGACGGTAGCAGGAATACAATTTGGGAAATATTTTTTTGTCAGTTGTTGGACCAAATCGTCGAAAGAGCATATACCACTTTGGAATATGTACACTCGAGAGATGAAGGGCGTGAGAATTGGCTTGCCAGACCAGCCATTCAAAATGGCACCCCTGAAAGCGCCACCTTCTTGGAATATGATTCAGCAAGGGGAAATCCTTTCACCTTTATCATTTGAAGAAATGTTCTGTGACACCTATTCCATTCTTCCAGTATTTCTAACTCCAAACATGTTTGCAGGCCCTGTGTCTTATGTCCCTGATATTTCGAAAGTCTATAAAGAAAATGTCCACCTCGAAATTGGTCCTGACAACCAAGCAAAACTTAATATCGGAAATATGCCCTTGTTACCGAGGACTAAAGACGACTGTTGGGAATTTCAGGATGAATATAGGTTTGTATTGCTGATTACTCCTTCAATCCCGGTACCTTCAACCGGAATAGGTGATCAGGAATTTTCCAAAAAATTTGTCAACCATATTCTTTCAAGCTTCTTAAATGGCATTGATCCTGGTATTGACTATTACGATATTCAACTTGATGAATCTTCACTCAATTCAATAGAAATCACTTTAGGACCGCGCACAGATCATAGCGATCGCCTTTTAGTCGAGGCCCTTGTTGGCAAATATACAACTGCTGGCAGAGTAAATAAAAGCGCATTGGCTATAAAGTGAACCGAACAATCGCGTTAACACGGACTGCCAAAAGCGGCGCTGCTTCGCTTTGCCGCTTTCGGCCGCCGGTTACGCGAAGCGTTAGGCATCACCGGATGCGGCAACATCGAAGGAGAGAACGATGAAACATGTATATCTGGCGCTTAACTGGGGGTTTGGCGTCCTTTTCTTGTTGGCTGGGGTGCTTTCCCTGATTGAATCACCTTTGGCTGGACTATGTCTGATTGCTGCAGCAGCCCTCTTGCTTCCTCCGGTAAGGAATTTCGCCTACTCAAAAACAAATCAAGAGCTCCCTGTAAAGGCTAGAGTTGTTTCCGTCTTTGTTTTGTTTATGGCATTTGGCTTTTTCGCCGGCCAGGCTCAGGAACAAAAAGAACGAGAGTTAGCGGCCCAGAGAGCGGAAGAAAGGGCCGAAAAGGCCGCTCAATTACGGCAAGAAAGAATTGATCACTTCAATGCCAACCGCGAACAGATAATCGCTTCAGTTGAGAAAGCGATTGTGGATGAGGATTATCAGGCCGCTATTTCCCGGTCTAATAAATACCTTGTTGCTGACGACAAGAAGCTTGAGCAATTGAATACACAAGCAAAAGGCGAACGTGCGGCAATTCAGAAGGCTAAAAAAACGGAGAAGTTGTTGTCAGAACTGAAAACTATACCGGTAGAAAAATATAACAAGAACAGAAATCTGTACCAACGGCTACTGAAAATGCATCCCAACAATGAGCTGTACCAAGAAAAAGTCGCATTCTACAACAATAAGATCGAGGAAGAGAAAAGAAAGAAAATTGCCGCCGAGAAAAGGAAGAAGAAAATTAAATCTCAGTTCAGTGCATGGGATGGATCGCATAGAAATCTCGAGCGCGTAATTCAGAAGTCAATGAATGATCCCGACAGCTACGACCACGTTGAGACCGTATATTGGGATCGGGGTGACCATTTGATAGTGCGAACTACCTTTAGAGGTAAGAATGCTTTTGGCGGTGTCGTAAAGAATTCAGTGAAAGCGAAAGTGAGCTTGGACGGCGAAGTTCTACAAATACTTGATCAGTATTAAGCCTAACAATTGCATGCACTCGGACAGCAAAAAGCGCCGCTTCTTTGTCGCTCTGCTTTTTGCTGCCGGTGATGCAAAGCGTTAAGAGGCAAAGATTGTGGAAATCGTTCCTTTGGCTGATAAGAAGGAGTTCATTGCGGAGTTGGCGGAGCTTCACCATGCAGAGTGGAAGCACTTGAACCCGTCGCTAACTCTGGAAGGGCGAGCACAAGCAATCGCTGATGCTGCGGGACGAGAGAGGATTCCTTCAATCTTTATTGCAATGTTAGGTAGCCAACTCATTGGTTCGGCTGCGCTAGTACAGAATGATATGGACACAAAGCCGGATCTATCCCCTTGGCTAGCAGCAGTCTATGTAAAAGAGAGCTTCCGGCATCAAGGGATAGCAACGGCATTGATCCGTCGGTGCGAAGAGGAGGCAGTTCGCTCAAATGCTAATGCCTGGTATCTCTACACAGAGTCCGCCTCGAAACTTTATGAGAAGCTCGGCTGGCGTTGTATGGAGCGATGCGAATACAAGGGAGCGATGGTCGATGTCATGTGCAAGCCGCTTGCCTCTTAACAAGGGCATCAACCGGGACGGCTTAAAGCGCGGCTCCTTCGTCACCGCGCCTTAAGCCGCCGGTTATGCCTGCCGTTATGTTCAATGGAGTACGCATGACAAAAGATGAAATTCCGAGCGTTGCTAAGGAGAGCCTATCGGATCTCTTGGGGGAGCCAGGAGGCATCCTTTACAGCAGCCATGAGACATTGAAGCCCGGAAGTGTTTATGTGCTCGGCTTTAATCCGGGTGGCGGCGATGGAGCACCACTTGGTGAAAGCGTGCAGTCGATGTTGTCATACAGTGATAACGCGTACATTGATGAGCGCTGGAGCAATGGTAATGGCGCATGGGAGCCTGGGGAGGCTCCACTTCAAAAAAGAATTCACTGGTTGCTCAACGAACTTGGGTTGGAAACTTCAGCGGTCTGTGCGAGTAACTTGATTTTCCTTCAAAGTCGATCGGCTAACGACATAAGTTTTTCTTTAGCCAAGAGGTGCTGGCCAGTTCACGAAGCCATTCTAAAAGTAGTACAACCGAAGCTAATAATTGCATTCGGTAACTCTGTCGATTCGCCTTACGGATATTTGCATGCAATGTTTGGGGGGAAAGAAGAGAATATTCCATCGGGTCATGGCAACTGGCAGGTAAAAGGCTTTCGTTGTCGTATCAATGATAGGCCAGTTTATGTGGCAGGCTTACCACATCTCAGTCGGTACTCCCCTGTAGGGAAGCCTCAAGTAGTGCAGTGGTTAGCTGAGCATCTGTGAATATAACAATCGGCTGCACGGCGACCAATTTTCCGCCGCTTCGCGGCTCCAAATCGGCGCGTGAGCCGGGCGTTAGGCAGAGGACAGAAGGAGAAGTGGTTTTATGATTTCCCATCATCATAAGTGTATATTTATTCACATTCCAAAAAATGCAGGTCAAAGCGTTGAACATGTCTTTCTTAATTTGCTGGGCCTAAAATGGGAAACACGCGCTCCGCTTCTGCTCCGATATAACGACAGACCAGAACTCGGCCCTCCAAGACTCGCACATTTGAAAGCTAACGAATATGTTCGATATAGATATCTGACTCAAGACATGTTTGATCAATATTTTAAGTTCGCCTTCGTGCGAAACCCTTGGAGCCGAACAGTATCAATATATAAGTATCTTGGGTATGCCAAAAAGATGGATTTTAAGTCATTCTTATTAGGTCCGTATAAACGTAAGATCTTTGAGGAGAAGCGGTGGTTTGTTGGTCCGCAAAGTGATTTTATTTGCGGTGAAGACGGAAGGCTTCTTGTAGATTATGTAGGGAGATTCGAAGATTTACAAAATGGATTTGACTCCGTATGCGAGAAAATAGGCATCCCATCAACTAAGCTCCCACATGTTAATGAATCCAAAAATAATAATCAGATTCTTAGCCGAAGCCCCAAAGCAACGGTAAAAAACTTATTGCATGCTTACAAAAAGAAAACTATTCCCAACTACAAGAATTGGCAGGACTATTATGACAGAGAATCAATTAATTGCGTATCCCGATTATATGAGAAAGATATCGAGCTGTTTGAATACGATTTTGAATAGTCGCAAATATGTTATTACTGCCTAACAATCACATGCACCCGGACAGCAAAAAGCGCCGCTCGTTCCTCGCTCTGCTTTTTGCTGCCGGTGATGTGAGGCGTTAGCAGCTGCAGCGTCCTTCCAGATCTTGCGGAGTGAGTAAAAAAGGGATAATTTGTACTCATGGATGAATTTGAATTCGATGAAGCCAAAAGCCAGGCCAATCTGGACAAGCACGGTATCGATTTCCTTGCTGCCCAAGGGCTTTGGAAAGATCCATACCTGCTGGAGATCCGCGCAAAATCAGAGGATGAGCAGAGGTTTTTGCTGATAGGCAAGATTGGTGAAAAGCACTGGTCGGCTGTCGTCACGTACAGGGATGCTAGTATTCGTCTGATTTCAGTCAGACGTTCCCGCAAGAAGGAGGTTGAGCTCTATGAAAGCTAAAGACTTCGATAAAAAATTTGAGGAAGGTCAGGAAGATATTGTTGATGACCTGGACCTATCGTCTGCTCGTCGCGTTAATCAGGACCAAAAGCGAATCAACGTCGACTTCCCGGCTTGGGTTGTGGAGTCGTTGGACCGTGAGGCTGCGCGCTATGGAGTTACCCGCCAATCGATCATCAAGGTGTGGCTGGTGGAGCGTCTTCAGGCAGAATCTGCTAACAAGCCGCTCAATGGTGACGCCGCAGGCGGCGCACATTAGCGGAGCGTTATATCGTATTTGAAACATCTGAATGGAGGCGAGTTTGAAGAAATATAAGGCATCGCATGTTTTTGTTCCAGGTGGCTTGCCAAGCCACACTTACATTGAAAGGGCAGAAGGCGCGATAAAAAATAGGCTTGAATCCGCAAACGACAATCTGTGTAAGCTGGTGACTCTTACAGGTCAAACTAAGTCAGGAAAAACTGTCATTACTCAAAAGGTATTTTCTGAATTAGAAGATCAGAACATATGGATAAATGGTGGTTCAATCGAAAATGAGAGTGATATTTGGTCGCAAGTTGTCGAGCAGCTTGGCGGTTGGACTGTAGAAGAGATTTCAGAGCATAAAAGTTCAAGTCATAAAATTCATGGAAAAGGGACGACCGAGGCCAACGCGCTGGTTGTGAAGGGCAAGGGTGAACTGGGTGGCGAGCTTGGGGGTGCCAGAGGAACAGGCCAAAAAACTTCTAGGGAAGTTTCTCCAAAAACAGCTGCGCTCAAACTGGTTCGAGAGCATCACGCCTGTTTAATAGTAGATGACTTTCATTATTTTAAAAGGAGTTTACAAGGTGGTTTTGTTAGAGCAGTAAAGCCACTGGTATTTCACGGCGTCCCAGTTATTTTGATAGCCATACCTCATCGAAGGTTTGATGCTATAAAGGTTGAAAGAGAAATTACAGGGAGAATAGAAAATATTGATGTTCCTTACTGGAATATCGATGAGCTAGAACAGATTCCCCGAATTGGTTTTCCGCTATTAAACATAGATGTTAGTCAGTCAGTTGTTCATAGCATGGCTGGCGAGTCTCTGGGCAGTCCTCATCTGATGCAAGAGTTCTGTAGAGAATTGTGTCGAAGTCTTGATGTAAAGGAAACTCTCGATCAAGAAATAAATATCAAAGAAATGCCAGAGGGGATTTTTTCTAAAGTTGGTGAAAATACGGGTAAAACAATTTTCGACAAGCTAGCAACTGGGCCAAGGCAAAGGTCTGATAGGATCCCAAGAAAACTAGTAAATGGGGATGAAGTTGATATTTATAAGGTCGTCTTATTTGCTCTTGCGAGATTATCTCCCGGAATGCAGACTATTAAATACGAAGATCTCCGAGCAGCGATCCGAGATATTTTAGAAGAATCTATTCCCCAAGCACATGAGATTTCGAGAGTTTTGGATAAAATGAGTGAAATTGCGGCTAGCGATGAGGCATCCACTCCAGTTATTGACTGGGAAAAAGAAGACCAGAAGCTTCACATAACAGATCCGTTTTTCGCTTTTTACCTCAAGTGGGGTTCAGAAAAGATATAACCAAGGGCTCCAGCCGACCGGTTTTCCGCTTCCGCTCCAAACCGGCGGCTGAGCCCAGGCGTTATGCCAAAATTTTATCACTTGACAAAACGTACGTTATGTCGTACCGTATGTTTAAAAAATAAAACATCATTTATCGAGGTCAAAGATGCCCACATTAACGGCAACTGAAGCAAGATCGAAACTTTATCGACTAATTGATGAGGCAAAGTCATCCCACGAGCCAATTGTCATAACGGGTAAACGCGGCAGCGCCGTCCTAGTTTCGGAGGATGATTGGCGTTCCATCCAAGAAACTCTGTACCTGCTAAATGTCCCAGGGATGCGCGAATCAATTCGTAAAGGCTTGGCCACTCCGATTGAAGAATGCTCTGAGAATATTGAGTGGTAATGTGGCGAGTCGTTTTTACCAAACAGGCTCAAAAAGACGCAAAAAAATTAGCAGCTGCGAATTTGCGGTCAAAGGCCGAGACGTTGCTGGAAATTTTGCGTAAAAATCCCTATCAGTCACCTCCTCCCTATGAAAAGCTTATCGGCGACTTAACAGGAGCCTATTCGCGTCGCATAAATATACAACATCGTTTAGTGTATCAAATTATAGATGATGAAAAAGTGGTCAAAGTTATTCGCATGTGGTCCCATTATAAATAAGTTGGCATAAGGCAAATTAACTCAGGTGCAAATTCCGCTGCGCTCCATTTGCACCGGTTATTTGCAACTTTATGCATAAATTCCCAACACCCTCCTATCCCAATCATCAATCCATACGTCAAAGGAACGAACAGAGCGCCAATGACCAACACCACAAACTTGATCAATTTCGTCTTTGATATCGCCAACAAGCTCCGTGGTCCGTACCGCCCGCCGCAATACCGCAAGGTAATGCTGCCCATGACGGTTTTGCGTCGGTTGGACTGCGTGCTGGAACCAACCAAGGAACAGGTCCTAGCGGAGTACGAGAAGCTCAAAGCCAAAGGCTTGGAAGGCGATGCCTTGCACAAGGTGCTGGCCCGGAAGGCGAGTAAAGATCGCAACCAGCCTCTCTACAACATCAGTCCCTACACCTTTGAAAAGCTCTTGGCCGACCCGGAGAACATTGCCACCAATCTCACCAGCTACATCAACGGCTTTTCCGAGTCCGCCCGGGCCGTGTTCGAGGCTTTCGGTTTCGAATCGGAAATCGAGAAACTGGACAAGGCCAATCGCCTGTACCTCATTGTCAAAGAGTTCACCGATCCGAAAATCGACCTGCACCCGGAGCGGGTCAGCAACCACGACATGGGCTACGTTTTCGAGGAGTTGGTCCGCCGGTTCAACGAGCAGGCTAACGAGGAGGCCGGGGATCACTTTACTCCGCGGGAGGTGATCCGCTTAATGGCCCATTTGATCTATACCGAGGACGAGGATGTCTATACCCCCGGCATCGTCCGCACCATCTACGATCCCACCGCCGGCACCGGCGGGATGCTGTCCGTGTCCGAGGAATACATCACCGAACACAACCCGCAGGCGCATCTGGAGCTGTTCGGCCAGGAATATAACGAGGAGTCCTGGGCCATCTGCCGTTCCGACCTGCTCATCAAGGACGAGCCGGTGGAAAACATCACCTTCGGCGATATCCTGGGCGATGGCGAGACAGGAGACGGGCACCCGGACAAGACCTTCCACTACATGCTGGCCAACCCGCCCTTTGGCGTGGAGTGGAAGCCTGAGGAAGACTATGTCAAAAAGGAGCACCACGAGCTGGGCTTCAGCGGCCGGTTCGGCCCCGGCCTGCCGCGCATCAACGACGGGGCTACCCTGTTTTTGCTGCATATGATCAGCAAGATGAAGCCCGCGCCGGAGCAGGGCGGGGAAGGCTCCAAGATCGCTATCGTTTTCAACGGCTCGCCCCTGTTCAACGGCGACCCCGGCCCTAGCGAAAGCAATATCCGCCGCTGGATCATTGAAAACGACTGGCTGGACGCCATCATCGCCCTGCCGGATCAGCTTTTTTACAACACCGGCATCTATACCTACGTCTGGCTGGTTACCAACCGCAAGCCGACTCATCGCAAGGGCAAGGTGCAGCTCATCGACGGCACGCGTCACTATCAAAAGATGAAAAAGAGCCTGGGCAACAAGCGTAACGAGCTGGGTGACGAGCATATCGCGGAACTGACCCGCCTTTACGGCGATTTTACCCACGGCTCCACCTGCACGGTCGGGCAGAACGGGGAACGGAAAGAGCGCGTTTGCTCCAAGATTTTTGACAACCGAGATTTCGGCTACCTCAAGCTGACCGTGGAACGCCCCCTGCGGCTTAACTTCCAGGCCAGCGCCGAGCGCATCGAACGGCTCTGGCAGGTAACGGCCTTTATCAACCTGGCCAAAAGCAAGAAGCGCAAGGACCAGGCCGAGCGGGAGGCCGAGGTGCAGGCCGGCAAGGCAACCCAGCAGCGTATCATCGAAATTTTGCAAGGCATGGATGCCACGCTCTACACCGATCGGGCCGAATTCGAACCGGTCTTGAAGGGAGCATTCAAGGCTGCAGGCGAGAAGTTGCCCGCGCCCATCAAGAAGGCCATCCTGGGCGCCCTGTCCGAGCACGATCCGGAGGCGGCCATTTGCCGCGACAAGGACGGCAACCCCGAGCCGGATACCGAGCTTCGCGACACCGAGGTCGTCCCTCTGCCCACGGATATCCCGCTGCCGCTGCCCATAGGCTATGGCAAAGACGCCGACAACAGCGAGCTGCTGAAGCTGGTGCGCGAGCACTGCGAGGACTATCTGGCCCGCGAGGTATTGCCCTTCGTGGACGACGCCTGGATCGACCACAGCAAGACCAAGGTCGGATATGAAATCCCCATCACCCGGCATTTCTATGTTTACCAGCCGCCCCGGCCCCTGGAAGTAATCGAAAGCGATATTAAGGACCTGGAGAAGGAGATCCTGGAAATGTTGCACAAGGTGACTGCATGAGCGTCGGAGGGCTGGATAGGGTGGCAACTTGTAAGAAACACTTACAGGTTCGAACGAGCATCGGCAGGCTGAGGGCAGCACAAGCGGGGCACAGGCGCTCAGTTGTAAAGGATTCCTTGACAACTGACTCTGGTCCGGTGCGCCGGCGGGCGGCAACTATTGAGTTTGGCTTAATAGTTGTCCGGAGCCTGCGCACAACGGAGCGAAAAATAAACGCTACGGGGCCGTGGAAGCTGGAGGCGTTGGATGAGCGGATCGAGGAGGGGAAACCGCAATGACCGTCAGTGTGAATGAAGACGTAGTCGCTGACGAGCAGGCACGCCACTGGAAGGAACGTAAGATCAAGTTTATTTCCGATGTGCGTACAAGCAATGTCGACAAGCATATCGTTGAAGGTGAGACTGCCGTTCGTCTCTGCAATTACACGGATGTTTACTACCACGAAAAAATAACGCCCGACATGCCATTCATGCAGGGCTCGGCCACCGATAGCGAAATCGAACGCTTCGGGCTTAAGAAAGGACAGGTACTTCTGACCAAGGACAGCGAAAGCTGGGAAGATATCGCCGTCCCGGCCTATGTCGCAGAGACGATGCCTGATGTGGTTTGTGGCTACCACTTGGCCATTATTGAACCTGATTCGGACGAGGTAGACGGGCGCTTTCTTTCATGGCTGGCCCAGTCCCCGGTATTGAATGACCAATTCAAATTATCTGCAAAAGGGGTAACCCGGTTCGGGTTGTCTCAGCAGGCCTTGAAGAATGCTCTAATAGATGTTCCCCCGCTCGAATATCAGCAGAAGATCGCCGACTTCCTCGACCGCAAGACCGCCGAGATCGACACCCTGATCGCCCGCGCCGTCACCGATCAGCAGGCTGAACGAGCGCTTCGGCACGGAGTTCACAGCGGCAGATCAGCTTTTTTTCGACCAGATCGCGGCCAGTGCTGTTGAGAATGAGAGGCTGCAACAGGCGGCGCAAGCGAACACCCTGGATAACTTTGCCTATGTATTCAACAGGATGCTGGAAAGCCTGTTTATCGAACGTATGGACGGCAATGAGGAGATCTTCGGGCGTCTGATGAATGACGACGAGTTCCGGCGGATAGCCGGGGAACACCTGCTGCACGAGGTTTACAACCGCTTGCAAAAAGTTGGCGGCGCGTGACGAGTACACTTTTGATTTTCTGGAGCTGGGCGACGAGCACAGCGAGCAGGAGCTGGAACGGGCATTGCTTGGCCGGATCGAAAATTTGCTTCGGGCCATGGGCGGGACGTTTGCCCTTATGGGGGGGCAATACCGACCGTCCCCGGAAGACCAGCCCAAAAGCGACACCTTCCTTGAAAATCACCGATACTGACACTGCTCATATAGAATTTACAGAAGATTATGTAAATCCTGTGCAATAAGCCGCGAAAAGGAGAATCCCAATGCCTCAGATAGAGACTCTGCCCTTCGGCCAGACCGGGCACATGAGCTCCCGGGTCATTTTCGGCTCTTTTGCAGTCAAGGACGCAACGAAGGAGCAATGCGCTGACGTCTTGCAGCTCCTCTATGACTATGGGGTCAATCATATCGATACCGCTCCCAGCTATGGGGAGGCCGAGCTGAGGGTGGGGGAATGGATGGCCCGGCACAGGAAGGACTTTTTTCTGGCCACAAAGCTCGATGTCAACGGCTATCAGCAGGCCAGGGAGCAGCTGCAGCGCTCCTTGAACCGCCTGCAGGTCGACTGTGTTGATCTCCTGCAGCTGCACAACCTGACCGACGAAACGGTGCGGGAGTTTGTCATGGCCGAGGACGGGGCCCTGGACTATCTGCAGGAAGCCAAGGATAAAGGCCTGACCCGGTTCATCGGGATTACCGGGCATGGATTCCAGGCCCCGCAGAGGCACCTGGAAACCCTTGAACGGCATGCCTTTGATTCGGTTTTGACCCCCTGCAACTATATGCTCATGCACAATGACGCCTACGCCGCGTCTTTTGATCAGCTCCGGGAATACTGCCGGCAAAACAACATTGCGCTGCAAACAATCAAGTCCGCGGCTCGGCGGAAATACCCGGACCGGAAGTGGACGCACCAGACCTGGTATCAGCCCTTAAGCGATCCTGAGGCGATCGGAAAGGCCGTTACGTGGGTGATGGGCATCCCGGAGGTCTTTGTGGTCTCCTCCGGAGATCTCACTGTTTTGCCCCACATTTTATCCGCGGCCGCTAGTTTTGCTGGCCCCCCGGAGGAGGCACAGATGCAGGAACTGGTGCAGGAGCAGGCCATGGAGCCTTTGTTTACCTGAGTCAGTATAGGGGGGTCCAAGCTGGCTGGAGCACAGATGTGGAATGGGTCTGGATCTGAGAAATTGGAGGCGATATGCATTACGGGTATGAAGGGCTGGGGATTTTTGGTTTCATCATTTTTATAGCTTTTATTGTCATCTCAATATGCATTACCCTGGCCCCATTGGTTATCTGGAGAAACGGCAACAGGACCAACAGGCTTTTGGCGCTCATAGCCCTTCATCAAGGCATTCCTGCTCAAAAGATACAAGAGGCTTTTTCCAAAGGTGGAGGAGATCTGCCCAGAGCAGTATATGATGCAGAGAAAATAAAGGATACAGAGGCCAAATACTCCAATGGAAGCTGAGCGATCCTCAATCGCCATTGCGAGGCAAGCGAGGCAATCTCAAGGTGTTCGGACCAGATTGCCTCGCACCTTTCAGGTGCTCGCAATGACGGATGTTTTATGCTTCCCGTGGAGCACAAGGGGCATTTGAGAGAACCCGGCTTTTCTATCCCACGGGACAGGCGAACTCGCATCTCCGGCACCAGTCGGTTACCAGGATCGGAGATCCTTCAGAATCTTTTTGGCCGCTGTCAATAGGATTGGCCCGATCGGAGTTCAGGCGCTGGATGCAGGTCACACGGTCGTATTGCCCCTGGGCGAACGCATCCGCAGGGCAGGCTGATCGGCAGGGCATGTCACAGCCTTCGCAGGGCTGGAAGCCTTCCAGGGGACGGCCTGGGGGCAGGTTCCCCTGGATCAATACCGCCCGAAGCCGGACTCTGGGGCCCCATTTGTGGTCCAGCAGCAGGTTGTTTTTTCCCACCACGCCCAGTCCTGCAAACACGGCTGCGTCTTTGAGGTACACCCCTCCCTTTTCCACATGGTAGGGCAGGGCCTGGGCGCGAACCCCATGAGTGTTGTACAGCCAGTCTGCCAACTCTTTCGATACCTTGGTCATATGCCGGTTTCCCGCGGTATTGCCGCGGTCGAACCAGTCCAGCCTGGGATTTTCTTCCGGATGATGCATGGCCAGAACAAGAAGAGAGTGGGCGTTTTCCAGCCACGGGGTGGGATTCTCTGAATGGCCGGTCTCCCAGTTTCCCGCGGCTTCAGCCTTATAGGAAGGCCCGTCCAGCACGTCTTGAACAGCGGCGATTCCGGCCCGAAAATCATCCCTTTTTTCTGCTTCGGCAATCAGTTCTTCTGCTATTTGGCGACTTTGAGTCATATTCTCTCCCGTGTTGTATTGGCCCCGAAAATTGGGGCAATGCGAACTATATTTCGCACGATAAGACTGGAAATGCAAGTTCCGGCCCCAGAGGTCCATCAACAGCCTCTGCCGTAAGGGACAAAGATCAGGAAAACGGCACTCAAGATGCATTCTCCTCTCTGCCTGAGGAGATCATCCTGCAAGAAGCATTGCGGTTGGAATAGAGATGAATGCAGGTATGTATTTTTGCAAGCCCACATGCCCGCCAAGGCGCAGGACGCTTGCGCTAACAAAGCATGCAAAACGATTTCAATTTCGATACCGATACCGACTGGGAGCGGCTACCCAATCGGATCCTGATAGCTATTAACTAATCACTTATAACAGTTTTTCATGCAAAATGAGGGCAAAAGTACTTTATTTAGCCGTGTCTAGGGGCCAAAGACAGTTTGTAAAAGTTCCGTGCTCCGCTTGGCCGGGTCGTTGCGTATGGACGCCTCTTCCTGGGCCAGGCGGGTGAAGATTCCTTCCAGGGTCTTATCCAATGTGTAGGTGGTCAGGTCGGCCTTGACCTCTGGAACAAGAGGAATGGCGTTGTACCTGTCCATGATCTGGCTGTAGCTCTGCACGGCCCCGACCTGAGAAAGGGTTTCCTGCACCGTTGGTTTCATTTCCGCTGCCAAGGGGGCGCTCATTTCACGCTCAAAATATCTGGTGGCTGCGTCGTCTGGACCGTTGTAGATGGATGATACGTCCTGGATGGTCATTCGGGATATGGCCTGCCAGAACAGGTCCTTGGCCTTGGGAGTGGCTCGTTCCGCAGCTTGATTCAGTTTGTGTTCAAGATCATCAAGCATGGAAGAGGCGCCAACCCGCTTCAGCACGGACTGGACTTTATCCAGAGATGCCGGAGGGGGGATGTGCAATTCCGAATCGTTGAAAAAGCCCCCGGGTTGACCCAGCTCGTCCACCACATTGGCGGTGCCGACTTTGAGGGCCTCTTTCAGGCCCTTGCCCACGGTATCCGAACTCAAGTCTTTGTCTTGGGATTGAGATGTGGCCTGCTGCAAGAGCTCCTTTCCTTTTTCCAGCCAGCTCTGGGCCTGGATGCTGGGGATAGAAGCGAAGAAAATAAGAGCTGTCAGGAAAATGAAAGGGGCGATGCGCTTGCTGTTCATTCTGGTCTCCTTTATTTTCGGGCAGGGCGCTGACGCAAAGGGAAGCAGGGTGCGCCCATGCCATGTGAAGATGTGTGTCGAAGATGCGAAAACTCCCCCGATGTATTTGTTCAGGGGGCCTGAACGATTACCCCCCCTATGGGGAAAGGGTCGTTATGATCATTGGATATTTTCAATACAGCCCTGATTTCGCGGCACCTGCAGATAATCTGTCCCGGGTTGAAGACGCCCTGGGCGACGTAGAGGCCGACATTGTTGTCCTCCCTGAACTGGCTTTTACCGGGTACCTGTTTCAGGACAGGGAAGAGCTCCTACGGGTAGCCGAAGATCCGGACGAATCCAGAACTGTGCGCAGGCTGATCAGTCTGTGCGCCGGCAGCGGGCTGCATGTGGTGACCGGGTTTGCCGAACAAAAGGGGGACAAGGTGTACAACAGCGCCATTGTCCTTGGCCCCTCAGGGATTGTGCATCGATATCGCAAGCTCCATCTTTTCGGCACGGAAAAGGAGTACTTTGACCCCGGAGACACGCAGTTGGGCACCTGGGAGGTGCAAGGGGTGCGTATAGGGGTCATGATCTGCTTTGACTGGGTCTTTCCGGAGGTGGCCCGGACTCTGGCCCTGCAGGGCGCAGACGTGCTGTGCCATCCCTCAAATCTGGTCCTTGATTATTGCCAGCAGGCCATGCGCACCCGGAGCCTGGAAAACGCAGTGTACTCCATTACCGCCAACCGCACCGGGCATGAGTCCCGGCCCAGGGGGGAACTGAGGTTTACCGGCCAGAGCCAGATCGTGGATCCCCAAGGGCGGGTCCTGGCCTGCTCCGGTCCTGATGACCAGGGCCTGGTCCTGCATGAGATAGACCCCTTCAGGGCCAGAGACAAGTGGATGACCCCTGTAAACCATCGGTTTGCAGACAGACGGCCGGAGTACTACAGCCTTGGTTCTTGAGGAGACCCGGGCATCCGCGCCTCTGTTGATGCTCAGGCCCCTCGCCGACTCGCCTCACGAACCAAAAACACGCTCTATGCCGAGTGCAGGTCTAACACAGCGACAATGAGGGCATGACCAGACCTTGAAAGACCCAGGCAGGGGCCTGGCGATTCCAGGATGGCCAGGGCGACACTTGGCGGTCCGGGGGACAAGGCTTTGAAAGCACAATCTGCCGTTATCCGCGGATTCGCCTCCAAACGGTCTTTTCCAGCTCGACAAGGACAAAGAGGATGAGCCCAAAGCATACAATGCGCCCCCAGGATGCCGGATCCAGCCCGGTTGTCTGGAACAGATACTGCATTGGCGGGGCGTAGGTAAAGACCAGCTGCAGAACCACCATTGCCGAAAGAGACCACACAACGGCCTTGCTTTCAACCAGGTGGGTGATGTTCCAGACCGGACTGGCGATGAACCGGCTGTTGAACAGATAGAACATCTGCCCCACGGCCAGGGTGTTGATGGCCACGGTGCCGGCCATGCTTTTGTCCGCGCCGTGATCCAGGACCCAGAGGTAGTGTCCCAGAGCTCCGGCGACCAGGATGCAGGAAACGAAACAGACCCGCCAGATCAGAAATCCGGACAGGATCGGTTCATCAGACGCCCTGGGCGGGCGGCGCATGACGTTGGCTTCGGAGGGCTCGAAAGCCAGGGCCAGGGCCAGGGTGACAGCTGTGACCATGTTGATCCACAGGATCTGGGGCGGGGTGATGGGCAGGATGAAGTGCCCGGCCGCATCGACCATGCCCAGTCCGAGGAAGATGGAGGCCATGACCACCAGGGCTTGGCCTCCGTTGGTGGGCAGGATGAACAGGATGGCCTTCTTCAGGTTGTCGTAGACCGTCCGGCCCTCTTCCACAGCACTGGCAATGGAGGCGAAGTTGTCGTCGGCCAGGACCATGTCCGAGGCCTCCTTGGCCGCCTCGGTCCCGCTGCTGCCCATGGCTATGCCCACATCCGCCCGCTTCAGGGCCGGGGCGTCGTTCACTCCATCCCCGGTCATGGCCACGATATGCTGCCTGGCCTGAATGGCCTTGACCAGCCGCAGCTTGTGTTCCGGACTGGTCCGGGCAAAGACGTCTATGTTGACCACCCGCTGTTCCAGCTCTTCCTGGGACATTTTCTCCAGCTCCTGGCCGGTGAGGACCTCTTCCCAGTTCCCGATCCCGATTTCCCGGGCAATGGCTTTGGCGGTCAAGGCGTGGTCCCCGGTGATCATTTTGACCACAATCCCGGCGGAATAGCACTCGCTGACCGAGACGCACTGTCCGATGAGCTTGGCCGCAGCCTGGATGGCCTCCTCCCTGGGCGGATCTATGATCCCGAACAGGGCCAAAAAGGTGAACCCGTCTTCAAGATCGGAGAACTCCAGGTCCTGCCGGTCCGCATCGACTTCCTTGACCGCCAGGCCGAGGAGGCGCTGGCCCTGGGATGCGATCTCCTGGGCCTGTTCCTCCCAGAAATCCAGATCCAGGGGGTGATCTCCGCCTCGGCTGCGCTGTCCGGCGCAGCGCTCCCAGATCCGTTCCGGGGCCCCTTTGAGATAGATGAAGGCCCGGCCTTCATGGTCGTGATGCAGGGTGGACATGAACTTGTTTTCCGAGCTGAAGGGAATGGTGTCCCGGCGGGGCTGGAGATCGTTTTCGTGCTTTTGGTCCAGACCGGCCTTGAGCCCGGCCACGACCAGGGCGCTTTCCGTGGGGGAGCCTTCGGGCTTCCACTCCTCGCCGCGGTGGTGGATGATGGCTTCGTTGCAGAGCATGGCCCCGCGCAGGACCGGGAGCAGGCCGAAGTCCTCGTGCAGCGGATCGATGTCCTGTCCGGAGTGTTGAAATCCGCCCCTGGGTTCATACCCCACCCCGGTCACATGGAACTGGTCATCGGCGGTTCGTACGGTCTGCACGGTCATCTCGTTCTTGCTCAGGGTCCCGGTCTTGTCCGAGCAGATCACCGAGACCGAGCCCAGGGTCTCCACTGCCGGAAGACGGCGGATGATGGCGTTGCGTCTGGCCATGCGCTGGACGCCGATGGCCAGAGTAATGGTCATGATCGCGGGCAGGCCCTCGGGGATGGCGGCTACGGCCAGACCCACAGCGGCCAGGAACATCTCGCCGGGAGCAAAGCCCCGGATCATGACCCCAAAGGCAAAGGTCACTCCGGCCAGGGCGACGATGGCCCCGGTCAGCCAGTGCCCGAAGCGGGCGACCTGCCTGAGCAGAGGCGTGGTCAGGGTCTCAACCTCGGAGAGCATGGAGCTGATCCGCCCGATCTCGGTCCTGGAGCCGGTGGCCACAACCACCCCGGTACCCTGGCCGTATGCGACCAGGGTCCCGGAAAAGGCCATGCTCGTCCTGTCCCCCAGACCGGCCTCCTCGTCTATGGGATGCGCGGTCTTGGTGACCGGGACCGACTCCCCCGTCAGGGCGGCTTCCTCGATCTGCAGATCGAAGACCTCGGACATGCGGATATCGGCCGGGACCTTGTCCCCGGCCTTGAGGAAGACAATATCTCCGGGCACGAGCTCTTCAGCGGGAATGGTCCGCTTGTGCCCGTCCCTCTGGACCAGGGCCCTGGGAGCCAGCATGCCCTGGATGCTCTCCAGTGACTTCTCCGCCTTGCCTTCCTGGATAAAGCCGATCAAGGCATTGACCACGGTGACCCCGAAGATGACCGCAGTGTCCAGCCATTCCTGAAGCAGGGCGGTGACCAGGGCCGCTCCAAGCAGGACGTAGATAAGCACATTGTGGAACTGGAGGAGGAATCTGAGCAGGGGACCTTTTTTCCTGGCCTGGGCCAGGGTGTTCGGACCGAACTCCTGCAGGCGATTGCGGGACTCGTCGTCGGTCAGGCCTTCCGGTCGGCTGCCGATCTTGTGCATGACTTCCTGGATCGAAGCGGCGTGCCAGGAAACTTCGGGGATCGTTTGCGGATCATTCGTGGTCATGTTCGTGTGCTCCAAAACATGCTGGGGCTGGAAATAGGGAAGACAGGACGTATGTTCAAGATACGGTTTTCTGGGCTCTGCGGCAAGAAGCAACAGCCTGTTGGGGACTGCGCGATCCGCCTTGCTGGGGCGATGACTAGAAATATTGTCTGTTCAGCCCTTGATGTGCTAGGTGGAGCGTGAATGCTCATAGAGCCGGGTCTTTCACGATGGGTATCCAAACAAGGGGCACGGGCATGGACAACGGGATTAGGTGGAAAAAGACGCACTGCGCCCGCATGGATCACGGCGGGTGCGCCCTGCTGGTCGGGGTCAAGGACAACCGTATCGTCAAGGTCAAAGGCGACCCCGAGGGGTTGTTGAATCAGGGGAGCACCTGCGCCAAGGGCCGCTGTTCTCCGGAGCGGCTGACCCATCCGGACCGGCTGAAGCAGCCCTTGAAGCGGAAGGGAAAACGGGGTGAGGGGCGGTGGACGCCCATCCCGTGGGACGAGGCACTGGAGGAAACCGCGGAACAGATCCTGCGGATCAAGGCCAGGTACGGGGCGCGGGCCGTGGGCTTCGGCGTGGGCATGCCCAAGGGCCTGGAGCATTTTGTGCTCATCCGGCTGGCCAATATCTTCGGTTCGCCCAATGTGATCGCCTCTCAAGACGTGTGTCACGCCCCGCGGGAGATCACCGGCCTGCATACCTGCGGGTTCTATCCGGTTGCCGACCTGCATCACCCCACCGATCTCATCCTTTTGTGGGCCAGCAATCCGACCAGCACCAACGAAGAGGGACAGATCGCCTCCCTGTACGCCCAGCGCCTGAAAGAAGGGGCCGGGCTCATTGTCGTCGATCCCCGGCGGACAGAGATGGCGGACAGGGCGGATCTCTGGCTTCAGCTGCGCCCGGGGACTGCCCAGGCCCTGGCCCTGGGGCTTTTGCACGTCATCATCGAAGAAGAGCTCTACGACCGGGATTTTGTCCGCACATACACCCACGGCTTTCAGGATCTGGCCGATCATGTGCGCGCCTATCCGCCGGAGAGGGTGGCCGGGATCACCTGGGTTCCGGCGGATGACATCCGCAGGGCGGCCCGCATGTATGCACAGGCCTCCCCGGCAGCCCTGCAATGGGGCAATCCCATCGAGCACGACATCAATGCCTTTGACGCCACCCGCTCCCTGGTCTGCCTCATGGCCGTGTGCGGCAACCTGGAGGTCCCCGGGGGAAATATCCACGCCCATGAGCCCCGGATTATGAAGCTGGGGCAGTTTGTCCGCGCCGATCTGATTCCGGACAAGCGCACAGAGATGATCAGCGCCTATCACGGGGTCATCCCCAGGCTGATGACTGTCCCCCCGGCTTTTTTCCGCAGGGCAGTGCTCAATAGCGACCCCTATCCGGTCCGGGGCTACTACGGCATGGGCACCAATCCCCTTTTGGCCTGGGCCGACAGCAGGGCGACCCATGAGGCCTTTAACAGCCTTGATTTCATAGCCATTGCCGATTTGTTCATGACCCCGACTGCCTCCATGGCCGATATCGTCTTCCCGGTGGCCCATCATTTTGAATTCAACGATATCGGCCACTATGGGCTCGGTCACGGGATGATCTTCGCCCGGCCCAAGATCGTCGATCCGCCGGACGGCTGCTGGCCGGACATGCGGATCATGAATGAGCTGGGCAAGCGGATTTCATCCCCGGAGCTCTGGCCCCAGGATCATGAGCAGTTTCTCCAGGACGTGCTCCAACCCTCAGGCATGAGCTTCTCCGATTTTGCGGACAAGGGATTTCTCAAGGGGCCGGACCGGTTTCAGGCCTATGCGGAGCAGGGATTTCGCACTCCCACCGGGAAGGTGGAGCTGCGGCTGAGTACGGCTGAGAAGTTCGGGCTCAAGCCCCTTCCGGAGTTTTCCGGATTCCCGGAAGAGGACGACCCTTTGCGGCCGCTTCTGTTGATCAGTGCCAAGAACCCGTACTATCTGATGTCCTCATACAGGTGGGTCCAGAGTCTGCGGGAGAGATGCCCGGAGCCGGAAGTGGAGATCCATCCCAGAACCGCGAAGCAGTACGGGATCACCCAGGGGGAAGAGGTGATTGTGGAGACGCGTTGGGGACAGATAACCCAGAAAGCCCGGCTGACCGAGCGCGTGCATCCAATGGTGGTCAGTGCGGATCTGGGCTGGTGGTTTCCGGAAGGCGATCCCGGAAAGCAATATGAGTGGCGGATATCGAATCTGAATATGCTGACCTCGATGAGCACCCTGGGCAAGGAGTTCGGGACCCCGAATCTGAAGAACATCCCCTGCACGGTCCGCAAGGCGGAACGGGATAAAAATTAATGGTTCTTCGACGTAGCCTGTGGATTTTTGGAGTTTTGCCATCTCTTCTGTGTGCCCACTTTCTGTGTCGAAGAACCATATTTGGGAGGTCTCTATCCCAATCCCTGAGCAGGGCTCGCACCCTGCCTGGATTGTGCAAGGAAGTCATATGGATTGGATTATTCTTTGTATCGCCGGCCTGTTCGAAGTCGGCTGGGCGATCGGACTGAAATACTCGGAAGGGCTGTCCCGGCTCTGGCCCACGGTCTGGACCGTGGCGGCGATGCTGGTCAGTCTGTGGCTGCTGGGCCTGGCCATGAAGTCCCTCCCGGTAGGCACAGCCTATGCCGTCTGGGTCGGAGTGGGAGCAGTGGGGACCGTTGTCCTGGGCATTGTGCTGCTTGGAGAACCCGCGGACACAGCCCGTCTGGTCAGCGTTTCCCTGATCATTGCCGGGATTATCGGACTCAAGCTTGCGGCATGATCCGGGAGGCATCCATCACTGCCTGCGATCAGCGAAGCGATCTCATGCTAGGTACTCGAGATCGCTTCGCTGGCAATGCCCATTCAGAATCGTTCAGCTTCGAGCCTACTCTATCTCTGCGTGGTATTCCTGCAGGGACTTGACCGTGTCTTCCTGGTTTATCTTGGCGCTTATGCCTTCAGCTGCGGCCACTGCAGCAGCGACTGTCGTGATGTACGGGACAGCGTGCTGGATTGCGGATTTGCGGATATAGGAGTCGTCGGTCACGCTCAGCTTGCCTGCCGGGGTGTTCACGATGAGCTGGATCTGTCCGTTCTTGAGGGCATCCACGATGTTGGGCCGGCCCTGATGCAGCTTAAGGATTGGTTCACTCTCTATCCCGTGCTCCTGGAGAAACGCAGCGGTACCCTCGGTGCTGAACAGCTTAAAGCCCATCTCGATAAAGCGCCCGGCCGCCTGGACCAGCTTGTCGTCCCGGTCCCGCTCGCAGACTGTTATCAGCACCGCCCCTTCTGTGGGCAGGGTGGACTTGGCCGCCTTCTGGGCCTTGTAAAAGGCCATGCCGTAGGATGAAGCCAGGCCGAGGACCTCGCCGGTGGAGCGCATCTCCGGGCCAATGACCGGGTCGACCTCCGGAAACATGGAAAAGGGGAAGACCGCCTCCTTGACCCCATAGTAGGGCACGCTGGTGATGCTCAGCCCCAAGTCATCCAGCTTTTTGCCGAGCATGATCTCAGTGGCGATCTTGGCCATGGAGACCCCGCAGACCTTGGAGACCAGGGGGACGGTCCTGGAGGCCCGAGGGTTGGCTTCCAAGACGTAGACCCGGTCGTGCCAGATGGCATACTGCATGTTCATCAGCCCGATGACCTTGAGCTCATTGGCGATCTTCCGCGTATACTCGTAGATGGTCTGCAGGTGTTTTTCCGGGATGTTCACCGGGGGAATCACGCAGGCCGAGTCTCCGGAATGCACCCCGGCCTGTTCAATATGCTCCATGACCGCAGGCACAAAGGCATCGAATCCGTCGGCGATCGCGTCCGCCTCGGCCTCGATGGCATTGTTCAGGTACTTGTCGATCAGAATGGGCCGGTCCGGATTCACCCCCACGGCGCTTTTGGCGTAATCCTTGAGCATATCGCTGTCGTAGACGATCTCCATCCCCCGGCCACCCAGGACATAGGAAGGGCGGACCATCAGGGGATAGCCTATCCGTTCGGCGATATCCAGGGCTTCCTGCACGGAGCTGGCCATATCGCTCTCAGCCATGGGGATGCCCAGCCGGTCCATGATCTGCCGGAACCGGTCCCTGTCCTCAGCCAGGTCGATTGTCTCCGGACTGGTCCCCAGGATGGTCACCCCGGCCTCTTCCAGCTCCCGGGCAATGTTCAGCGGGGTCTGTCCACCGAACTGACAGATTATCCCCTTGGGTTGCTCCTTTCTGTAGATCTGGAGCACGTCCTCCACAGTCAGGGGCTCAAAGTAGAGCTTGTCCGAGGTGTCGTAGTCTGTGGACACGGTCTCGGGATTGCAGTTGACCATGATGGTCTCGTGCCCCATGTCCCTGAGGGCAAAGGCCGCATGCACGCAGCAGTAGTCAAACTCAATGCCCTGGCCGATGCGGTTTGGTCCGCCCCCCAGGATCAAAACCTTGTCCTGGGTTTTGGTGGCCGGGCTGTTGTCCGGGGCGTTGTAGGTGGAGTAGTAGTAATAGGCGTCCTGCACACCGCTGACCGGGACGGGCTGCCACCCCTCGACCAAGCCCTGGGCCTCCCTCTGTTCCCGGATCTCCTTTTCCGGAAGGTCCAGGAGCCTGGCCAGGTATACATCGGCAAAGCCATCCAGCTTGGCCCGGCGAAGCAGGTCCTCAGGCAGACTTCCGCCCTTATGGGCCAAAAGCTCTTCCTCCAGGTCCACCAGCTCTTTCATCTGGTGCAGAAACCAGGGTTTGATCGAGGTTTTGGCATACAGCTCGTCAATGTCCGCTCCTTTGCGCAGGGCCTCGTAGAGCAGGAACTGACGCTCGCTGGTGGGTACGGAGAGCCTGCGCATGAGCTCGTCCAGGGAGAGGGAGTTGAAGTCCAGGGCAAAGCCGAGCCCGTACCGGCCGCTCTCCAGGGACCGGACGGCCTTCTGCAGGCCTTCCTTGTAGGACTTGCCGATGCTCATGACCTCGCCCACCGCACGCATCTGGGTGCCCAGCTTGTCATCAATGCTTTTGAACTTTTCAAATGCCCACTTGGGAAACTTGACCACTACATAGTCGGCGGCAGGGACGTATCTGTCCAGGTTACCCTCCCCCCAGTAGGGGATTTCGTCCAGGTTCAGCCCCCCGGCCAGCTTGGAGGAAATCAAGGCTATAGGCAGCCCGGTCGCCTTGGAGGCCAGGGCGGAGGATCTGGAGGTGCGGGGGTTGATCTCAATGATCACCACCCGGCCGGTCTCAGGGTTGTGGGCGAACTGAATGTTCGTGCCCCCGATGACCTCGATGGCCTCGACAATGGCGTAGGAGAATTTTTGCAGCCTGTGCTGCAGGTCCTGGTCGATGGTCAGCATGGGGGCGGTGCAAAAGGAGTCCCCGGTATGCACCCCCATGGGGTCGACGTTTTCAATAAAACAGACCGTGATCATGTGGTTCTTGTTGTCCCGGACCACTTCCAGCTCCAGCTCCTCCCAGCCCAACACCGACTCTTCGATCAGGACCTGATTGACCATGCTGGCGTTGAGTCCCCGGGCAGCTACGGTGCGCAGCTCCTCGACATTATAGACCAGCCCGCCGCCGGTCCCGCCCATGGTATAGGCCGGCCGGACCACGACCGGATAGCCCAGATCCCCGGCAATCTCTTCGGCCCGGTCAACCGAGGACACGGCGTGGCTCCTGGGCATTTCAATCCCCAGCCTGTCCATGGTTTCCTTAAATGCGGTCCGGTCTTCCCCCCGCTCAATGGCGTCGATCTGCACCCCAATGACCTTGACCCCGTATTGGTCAAGAATCCCGGCCCGGTACAGCTCTGAGGACAGGTTCAGCCCGGATTGGCCGCCCAGGTTGGGCAGCAGGGCGTCCGGCCGTTCCTTGGCGATGATCCGTTCAAGGGAATCGACGTTCAAGGGTTCGATATAGGTCACGTCAGCCATGCCCGGATCGGTCATGATCGTGGCCGGGTTGGAGTTGACCAGGACGATTTGGTATCCGAGCTCCCGCAGGGCCTTGCAGGCCTGGGTACCGGAGTAGTCGAACTCGCAGGCCTGTCCGATCACAATCGGTCCTGAGCCGATAATCATCACTTTGCTGATGTCTGTCCTCTTGCTCATGTTGTGAAAGCCTTCCTGTTCATTGCTGGGGGGTTGGGACACAGATACATCTCGTACGAGATGCTGCACATCCAGTCGAGGGTGCCGGGCGCGACCCTGAGCAGGGTCGCAATGCGAAATTGTGTCTCCATAATAAAAAAAATGAATCTTTGTCAAACAATATTAACTAACTTACGTACGGCCTGGAGCCTGTAAACAAAACGTTTCCGGCGGAAGAAGCCGGATAGTGTTCTATGTGTCTTTTGCAGCGTACACAGCTATGGGGTATCGTGGTCATCAGCCAGGTGAGCGGCATAAGGGAGCGATTGCAGGCTGAAATGGCTTGGAGCATGAGGAAAGGGTTTTTCAGGTAGATGTGAGACAATGAACATATCCAAGGATTCTCAGCTCTGGATACTTTTGGCTGCGGGTCACAGCTCAGGGCCTGACCCAATACCATTACAACGTACCCTTCATTGTTTGCGCTAAGCCCTCTTGCCATCATCCCGGACTTGATCCGGGATCCAGTTCTTGGCCGAGATTCCGGCTGGAGCCTGTGCTGGACCACGCTCCAGTACCGGAATGACGGAGCTGCGATTGAAAGTTACGTTGCAGTGATACGGGGCCCATCGCCAGCTGTGAGCGAAGTGGCTGGGCACCGCCTCTCTGGACAAGCCTCCAGACTTTGGGAAGGGATCCGAACGATTGCGCTTTCTTCGTCCCTATTTGCCGAAGGGGCACTTGGGGAAGGAGCAGTTGGAGCAGCCCAGGCACATGCCCCCTTCGCCGAGCCGTGCGAGGTCATCGCGGGTTATGTCCAAATCCGCGAGCAGCCTGGGCAGGAGAAGATCCAGGCTTGTGGTCTTGAAAAACAGGGCACAGGCCGGAACGCCCAGCAGGCGGGCCTGGCCGATGCGTCCAACCAGGGTCATGGCCCCGGGGAGGATGGGGGCGCCGTACACCAGCTCGTGGGCTCCGGCGTCAACCAGCCCGTGGCGGGTGACGTCGTCGGGATCCACGGAAAGCCCGGCGGTGGTGATGATCACCTCGCATCCCTCGTCGAGCAACTCCCGGGCCGCGTCACGGATTGCCTCCCGGCTGTCGGGAACGATCACTGTTTTGTAGAGGTCGCTGCCCAGAGCGGTGACCTTGCCCCGGATGATGCCCTCGAACCGGTCCTCGATCCTGCCGCTGAAGACTTCATCCCCGGTTATGAGCACGCCCACTCTGGCCCTGCGCAAGGGCAGGAGATCAAAGACCGGACCGGCGTCCAGCACAGCCATGGCCCGGTCATAGAGAGGCTTTTCCAGATACAGGGGGATAGCCCGGGTGGCCGCGACCTCGGCTCCCTCCTTGACCAGGGTCCAGCCGTTGCGGCTGGCGGCCATGACTCCGGGACAGAGGTTGAAGGAGTGCAGGAGTTCGGTATTTACCTTCAGCAGTCCGTCCATCTCGGCCTTGAGGGCCACCTTGCCCTCGTGGGGCGGGCCGCCGGGGACAACACCCTTGCCGGCCATGGCCCGGGCAAAGGCCTGGGCGCACTCGTCCTCGTGCACGAAGTCCCCGTCGACCTCGGCTTCCTGCACATAGATCGCTTTGCGTCCCATCTGCTGCAGGCGGCAGAGGTCTCCGGCCTCAAGCACCTGACCCTTTCGGAAGGCCGCGCCCTTGCTCACGCCCGGCTCGATCCTGGTCATGTCGTGCACAGCCTTGGTCCCCACGGCATCGGCCACATCCATGGTTCTGACCTGGGAAGGCAGGGGGAAGACCACCGGGGACTCGAGGCCGGAGTCCTCGGAATACGGGGATTCGCCCCGGCATGAACGACAGACCGTCCCGTGCATGGACGGGTAGGCTTCGCCGCATACAGAACACCGGGTGATTGAGCCCTTGCTTCGCTTGCCCAGGTGTTCGCGGCGCAGAGTGATAGGCCGGACGGACATGATGTCCGAGCCGTACATCCCGATTTCACTCCGCAGCCGGTCCGAGTCCTGCTCCTGTTTTGGCTTGAGCTTTAAGAGCCAGGTCCTGATTTCCGAGTCCTCGGGGACCTTGTCCAGATCGAGCCAGACGCGCACGCCTTCACCGGTGTGCTTGTCGTAGAGGCTCATGGCGTACAGGCCGAAGTTCATGATCCGCATCCAGCCGTTGCCGATGGTGCAGGGTGTGAGCATCTGTATGGCGTCGGGCAGGCACCAGGAGGTCTCGGAAACCGCCTCGTACAGGGTGCCTTCGGGGATGTGCCGTTTGGCTTCCTCCACCATGTACCCGCCAATGAGCAGACCAGGGGCAGGATAGTTGTGGAACATGGTGGCCATTTCGATGAACTGGTCAAAGGTATGGTTGCCGATCATCTTGTAGTCGCTGGTTGCAACTGATGGATTCTTGGTCATGGTGCACATATCTCCTTGATCTGGGGGATGTAAGCTTCGCATGCATCCCAGAGTCTTGTATTGACGAGGCGCGCCGGGCGGATATACGAAGATTGAAAAAGCACGTATTCGTTCAGGGGCCTGAGCGGATCTGCGGTGCGGCAATTGATATATGACGATTCGTTCGAGCTTGCAACATACGACATTGCTCGGGATTGTGTGACTCACATGAAGAAGAATACCTGCAAGTATCTTGTGGACTCATTGATGTTCGTGGACATGTGTTCCCTGGCCGGGACCGGGATGCTGCTTGCTTTCGTCATCCCTGCCGGGAGAGCGGGGGGCGCCTCGAAGTACTTTCTCGGGCTGCACAGGCATGACTGGGGGAACATCCATCTGTATCTCTCCCTTGTCCTGCTGGTGCTTGTCTGCGTGCATCTGTGGCTCAATTGGGCCTGGATCCTGCAGTTTTCCAAACGATACTTCGGCAGGCATTGGAAAAAATCTTTGGTCGCCGTCTCCCTGGCCTGGATAATAGTCCTGGCACTCATCTTTCTGGTGGTGTCCATCACAGGGATGTGACGGCTTCTTTCGGCATGAGCTGAAGCAATTCCCGGCCATTGCCGCCACGCACTACGTTTTTGGGCCCGCAGCACATATCTGAGCAAAATTATAAGGATCTTCGACGTAGCCTGTGGATTTTTGGAGTTTGCCATCTCTTCTGTGAGCCCACTTTCGGCCCGGTATTTTCTAAGCCCCGCCAAAGGGGGATCCCTGCCCCCTCCCGGCTACTCACGTGCAGGTCACTCCTTTCTGTTTGACGAAAGCGTATCATACACGTGAGTGCCGGGTTTCCCCCTTTTGGCGGGACCAAGAAAATGCGCGGGCCTGTCGCTCACGGCACCCAGAAGAGACGGCAAACTCTTATGTATGCAATTTCACTTTCTGTGTCCAAGGGCCAATTATGAAAAAAGCAGTTGTTCTCTTTTCCGGAGGCCTGGACTCGACCACCTGTCTGGCCATTGCCAGAGAGGAAGGATTTGAGCCCTGCGCCCTGTCTTTTTCCTATTCCCAGCGGCATGAAATCGAGCTGGCGGCGGCCTCCAGGGTGGCCCAGGTCATGGACATTGCCCGGCATCTGGTTGTGGACGTTCCCCTGGGGCGTATCGGCGGATCGGCTTTGACAGAGGACACGCAGGTGCCTAAGGGACGAAGCCTTGAGCAGTCGACGCACATCCCGTCAACCTATGTCCCGGCCAGAAACACGATATTTTTGTCCCTGGCCCTTGGCTGGGCAGAGGTCCTGGGAGCAGCTGACATCTTCATCGGGGTCAATGCCGTTGACTATTCCGGATACCCGGATTGCCGCCCGGAATTCATTGCCGCCTTTGAACACTTGGCCAACCTGGGAACCAAGGAAAGCATCGAGGGCAGGATGCAGTACAGGATTCGTGCCCCGCTTGTGCATTGGAGCAAGGCCCAGATTATCCGCAAAGGGCTGGAGCTGGGCGTTGACTACAGCCTGACCCATTCCTGCTACGATCCGGACCAGAACGGCTTGGCCTGCGGTGCATGCGACAGCTGCAGACTGCGCAGAAAGGGCTTTCTGGAGGCGGGGCTGGACGATCCTGCCGGATATGCTGTCAGGGACCGTGACATTTAGCCAGTCACCCGGCGTGATGCTCAGATGGGTGGTGATATGTGTTCGCCGCTATTTGCTGGTGGTAGCAATAGGGTAGCAAAAAATAAGGGAGCTTACAGGCAAAAAGCCCATAAACTCCCTTGAAACATGGTGCGCCAGGGGCGATTCGAACACCCGGCCTTCTGATTCGTAGTCAGATGCTCTATCCGGCTGAGCTACTGGCGCCCAAGAAGCCTTTGTAAGCAAAGCCGGTCACCTTGTCAAGTTTCCCCCTGGGTGCATTTCTCTCCGTGCAGGGCGTTCAGCCATCTGCCGACGATCTTCCACACCTGTTCCGAGGTGGTGGTGAACTGGTGGTCCCCGCCGGGAATAATGTGCAGCTCCTTGGGGTCTGACGCCGTGGAGTAGAGGCGGCGGGCATCGGAGGCCGGGACGACATCGTCGTTTTCTCCGTGGATGATGAGCAGCGGACGGGGAGCAAGGACAGCCGCTGCCTTGAGCAGGTCATAGCTCTCCAGATCCCTGAGAAAGTCCTTGTTCAGGTCCACAGTCCCGTCAGCGTCCGCCAGTTGGATCCGGCCGTCCCCGGTCTCGGCGATTATTGCTTCGGAGAACAGGTCGGCAAGCCGGACAGGAGCAGCCCAGGTACATACAGCCTGGACCCTGGGATCCGCTGCCCCGTGGGCCAGGACGGTACTGCCTCCGAAGCTGCGTCCCATGGTGACAACCGGTCCGGGGCTCTGCTGTCCGCACCAGTCGACCACGGCGCTGAGGTCCTGGATCTGGCCGCTCAAGGTCAGGTCTTCGAAGCGGCCCTGGCTTTCTCCATTGCCGGCAAAGTCGAAAAGGACAAAGGAAAAACCGGTTTCACCGGCCAGCCTTTCAGCCATGGCCTTGGCTCTGCCACCCCCTTCCTTGCTCCCGGTGAATCCGTGGCAGACCACGACCCATCCCCGGGAATCCGGTCCAGAGTGAAGGCAGAGAGCGGCCAGGAGCTGCCCCCTGGGATTTTGGATGCGAACTTCCCGCCAATCTGTGTGCATACTGATCATGTTCTCCAATTCAGGCCTGTCTCAGGCAGCTACAATGTATGGAGCGCGGGCAGAATCGTCAAGGAATGAATCGACTTGGACCCGGAACCGCATGCAGGGCATGTCCTCACTGGCGGTCCTTCCCGGACGGTTGACGGGATGTCTTCAGCTGCTTATTATGAACAAGTGTTCAAATGAGCATTCGTTGTAATTTGGAGCAGACAAGATATGGCCCAGCAGGTTCCCTTTGATGTCTGTCAGGAGAAGACAGTCCATCCGGAACGACTTGAACAGGTGCGCAGGGAGATGCCTGACTGCGATACGCTGTGCGCTCTGGCCGATGTGTTCAAGGCTCTGGGTGATCCCACCCGGGTGCGCATCCTGTTCGCCCTGTCCATCGCAGAGTTGTGCGTCTGCGATCTGACCGAAGCCCTGGGGATGTCCGCCTCGGCTGTTTCCCACCAGCTCCGGGTGCTGCGGGCCGCCAAGCTGGTCACCTTCCGCCGGGAGGGGAAGAATGTCTTTTATCGGCTGGCCGACGATCATGTGCAGAGGCTTTTTGAGCAGGCCTTTGTCCATGTGCGGGAATGAAGGATCAGAGGACAGAAGATAGAGATCAGAAGTCAGAGATCAGAGGGCAGAGGACAGAAGATAGAGATCAGAGGTCAGAGGGCAGAGATCAGAAGTCGGAGATCAGAGGGCAGAAGTCAGAAGTCAGAGGTCAGAGGTCGGAGAGAGGAAGACCAATGGAGGCATACCAAAAGACGGGACTCGCGCTATGTCCGCAAGCGGGAATTTATTTCCCGCGCAGCTTCAGTGCAGCGCGCAAAAAGTAAACAACTTTTTGCCTTATTGATAAGAGAAGCCAACTGGTGAAGGCTTGCAACTTGAGATAGACATAGAATGACTGATACATATCGATTAAACGAGTGGGAATGCGCGTCAGGCGGGTGCGGGTGCAAAGGCGAGTGCCGAGGGGATGGACCTGAGCAAGATGGAGCTGACCTGACAGTAAGGCAGGAGCTGTGGAATCTCTTGCCCGGGGCGATGCTCTTTGTTGCCGGGTTGATTGTGAAGCACCTGCTGCCCTGGACACCGGAGTGGCTGACTCCAGGCATATTTGCCGCCGCCTATCTGCTGTCCGGGTGGAGCGTCCTGCTCCATGGCCTGCGCAGTCTGTTCCTCCGCAGGGCACTGGACGAATTCGTGCTCATGAGTACAGCCACCGTAGGGGCCCTGGCCATAGGAGCCTATGCCGAGGCGGTGGCGGTGATGCTGTTCTACCGGATTGGAGAGGCCTTCCAGGACAGCGCGGTACGCAAGTCCAGCCAATCCGTGGCCTCCCTGCTTGAGCTCCGTCCGGACCGGGCCCGGATAGTGGACAGGGACGGAGAGCGGGTTGTCGATCCGGCTCAAGTCCAGACCGGGCAGAGCATCCGGATCCATCCCGGAGAGCGCGTCCCTTTGGACGGGACTGTGCTCAAAGGTAACAGCAGGGCCGACACCTCGGCCCTGACCGGTGAGTCCAGCCCCAGACGGATCTCTGCCGGCGACCCCATTCTTTCCGGGATGGTCAACCTTTCCGGAGTGCTCACTGTGCGGGTGGACAAGCCCTTGGCCCAATCCACGGTCTCCGTGATTCTGGATCTGGTCCGGAACGCCTCCCAGCGCAAAGCCCCAACAGAACAGCTCATGACCAGACTGGCCCGGGGCTATACCCCGATCGTGGTCGGATTGGCCGGGATCATCGCTTTCGGTCCGATCGCGGCCTTCCACGTTCCCGGTCTGGAGCAGCTGTTTTCCGCGCCGCCCCAGGTGGCGGACTGGGTCTACCGGGGGCTGGTCTTTCTGGTTATCTCCTGCCCCTGCGCCTTGGTGGTCTCCATTCCCCTGAGCTTCTTTGCCGGCATAGGGGCCTGTTCCAGAAAGGGCATCCTGGTCAAGGGCGCCAACTTCCTGGAGGCCCTGAACAGGCTGCACACAGTTGTCTGGGACAAGACCGGGACCCTGACCCAAGGACGGTTTGCCGTGCACGACGTGCAGGCAGAGGCCGGCTTTGCCCCGGAGGAGGTGCTGGCCCTGGCTGCGGCTGCCGAAAGGCACTCTTCCCATCCCATTGCCCGGGCCGTGGTCCGGGAAGCAGGAAGAGAGAAGTCAGAGATCAGAGGTCAGAGGTCAGAAGTCAGAGGTCAGAGGTCAGAGACCAGAGATCATGGATTAAGAGACTGGAGACAGGAGTCTGGGACCGGGAGGAATGAGCCGGAGATCAAATGGCAGGAAGCAAAGGGCAGTGATCAGAGGTCAGAGACCAGGGGTGAGGGATCAGAAGAGACATTGGAGTCAATACAGGACCGCGGACTGAAGGCTGAAGAAACTGCCAGTGAGGGAGAGGTTCAGGAGTTTTCTGGGCAGGGGGTGCGGGCCAGAGTCGACGGCCGGGAAGTCCTGGTGGGCAATCCGGATTTCTTGCGCTCCCAGGGGGTGTCCATGCCCGAGCGGGTTTTTTCCGACGGTGGAGTATGGGTCGGAGTGGACAAGCGGGCGGCGGGCCGGATTCAGATCCAGGACGTGCTCCGCCCTCAAGCCCGTCAAGCCGTGCAGGGCTTGAAGAGGCGGGGCGCAGCCCAGTTCATGCTGACCGGAGACAGCCGGGCCGTGGCTGACGAGATCGGCGGCATACTTGGCTTGGACGGGGTAGAGGCCCAGCTGCTGCCCCAGGACAAGGTGGCCAGACTGGAGGCCATTATGGACCGGACCCAGGGCAAAGGGTATACTGTTTTTGTCGGGGACGGGATCAACGATGCCCCGGTTCTGGCCAGGAGCGATATCGGCGTGGCCATGGGCGGTCTGGGCTCGGACGCAGCCATAGAGGCCGCGGATATCCTGCTCATGAAGGATGATCCGGGCAAGCTGCTGCAGGCCGTGTCCGTGGCCGAACGGACCAGGGCCATTGTGTGGCAGAACATCGTCATGGCTCTGGGCTTCAAGGCCCTGATCCTGGGAATGGGGGCCCTGGGCCTGGCCAGCATGTGGGCAGCGGTGTTTGCAGATGTCGGGGTGGCTCTTCTGGCTGTGGGCAATTCCCTGCGTATAATGCGGGGGTAACCAGAGTGATCAATTCAGTGGATATACACCGCAAACCGTGAACTCAAACACAGGAGGTTTGGTATGGCGACGATCAAGGTACAGGGAATGACCTGTCAGCATTGCGTTCAGGCGGTAACCCAGGCTTTGTCCGGAATTGAAGGCGTGGAGAACGTGACGGTCAGCCTGCCCAAGGGAGAAGCGAGCTTTGAGGAAACCAAGCCCGTGGACATGGAAGAGGTAAAGAAGGCGGTCAAGAAGGCCGGATACAAGGTTGAAATCTAAGGACTGCAAGGTATGAACGAGCAGGAGCTGGATCAGGAGAGGGCAGGCAATGTGCGCAGCCAGAAGTTTGCCGTCAAGGGCATGAGCTGTGCCGCCTGCTCGGCCCGGGTTGAACGGGTTGTTTCCTGGCTGGACGGGGTGCACTCGGCCCAGGTCAATCTGGCCACAGAAAGCATGCAGGTCAGCTGGGATCCGGACAAGCTGGGGACGGAGGAGATCAAGGCCGCGGTGCACAAGGCCGGATATGAGGCCGAAGAGGTCAGTGAAAGCTCCCAGATTGAGCTGGATATTCAAGGCATGACCTGTGCGGCATGCTCGGCCCGGGTGGAAAAGGCCCTGCAAAACGTGCCCGGAGTGAGCCGGGCCGAGGTCAATCTGGCTGCGGAAACGGCCAGGGTGAGCTATGAGCCGGGGCAGGTTCAGAGCCGGGATCTGATCTCTGCAGTCGAGGATGCAGGCTACAAGGCATCTGTGGCCTCCCAGGAAGACAGCGGCGGGGCCCGGAAGCAGGACCGGGAGATGGAGGAAAGGCTGGCCGGGCTGAAAAGGCGGCTGGTGTTCTCCCTGGCCTTGGCCGTTCCCTTGTTCGTCCTCTCCATGGGCGGGATGCTCGGTCTGCCCATCCCCGCCTTTCTGGCCGCCCACTCCGCGCCTCTGACCCACGGCCTGGTCCAGTTCCTGCTCACCGTCCCCATCATGTTCATCAACCGGGAGTTCTATGTTCAGGGCTTTCCCAGCCTGGCCCGGGGCGGGCCGAACATGGACTCATTGATCGCCGTGGGCACCAGTGCGGCCTTTGTCTACTCCACCTGGAATCTGGGGGAGATAGTCCTGGGATACAATCCAGCAGCCAAGGCCCATGACCTGTACTTTGAGTCCGCAGCCATCATTCTGGTCCTGATCACCCTGGGCCGTTTCCTGGAGAACCGTTCCAAGGCCAGGACCTCTGCCGCCATCCGGGAGCTCATGCAGCTGCGGCCGGAAACAGCCACCAGAATCGAGGGGCAGGAACTGGCCAGCGTTCCGGTCAGCTCCATTCAGCCCGGGGATCTGCTCCTGATCCGTCCCGGGGAACGGATTCCGGTGGACGGCAGGATCGAGGACGGACAGTCCAGCCTGGATGAATCGATGCTGACCGGGGAGCCCATTCCCAAGAGCAAGGGACCTGGGGACAGTGTTATTACCGGTACGGTCAATACCCAGGGCTCTCTGCGCATACGGGCGGAAAAAGTGGGCCGGGAGACGACCCTGGCCCGGATTATCGCTCTGGTCCAGGAGGCTCAGGGCTCCAAGGCTCCCATTGCCAATCTGGCGGACAAGGTCAGTCTGTACTTTGTGCCCACGGTTATCTGCATTGCCCTCCTGGCCGGCCTGGCCTGGTATTTCCTCGGACAGGCGGAGTTCTCCTTTGCCCTGCGCATTTTTGTGGCCGTCATGGTTATCGCCTGCCCTTGCGCCTTGGGGCTGGCTACGCCCACGGCCATCATGGTCGGCACCGGACGGGGGGCGCAGCTGGGGACCCTGATCAAAAGCGGACAGGCCCTGGAGAAGGCCCGGAACATCCAGGCCGTGGTTTTGGATAAGACCGGAACCCTGACCCGGGGTCAGCCAGAGCTGGTTGATTTCACAATTCTGGACACCTCGCCCCTGGAGCGCACCAGGCTGGCCGGGCTGATAAGGGCGGTTGAGCAGGCCTCTGAGCATCCCGTGGCCCGGGCCGTGGTCCAGGGCATGGACAAGGAGGCAGTTGAGCCCCGGACCCAGGCCGTTGATTTCCAGGCTGTGTCCGGGCGCGGGGTGCGGGCCAGGGTTGATGAACACAGCATCGTTCTGGGCAGCAGGACCTTTCTGGCTGAGCAGCAGGTCCAGGGCCTGGATGAGGATACGGTTTCGGACCTGATCGAGGAGCTGGCCCGGGACGGCAAGACCGTGGTCCTGGCAGCCGTGGACGGGCAGGCCGCAGCGGTCCTGGCCGTGGCCGACCGGCTGAAGGAGACCGCTCCGGACACGGTGCAAAAGCTCAAGGACATGGGGCTGAAAGTGATCATGCTCACCGGGGATACCCAGCGAACGGCCCGGGTGATTGCCGAGCAGGCCGGGATCGATGATGTCATTGCCGGGGTGCTGCCCGAAGGCAAGGCAGCGGAGATCACCAAGCTCCAGGACCAGGGCCTGCAGGTGGCCATGGTCGGAGACGGAATCAACGACGCCCCGGCCCTGGCCCAGGCCGATCTTGGGCTGGCCATGGGCTCCGGCATTGATGTGGCCATTGAAAGCGGGGATATCGTGCTCATGGGCGAGGATCTGACCGGAGTGAGCACGGCGATGAGCCTCAGCCGGGCCACAGTGCGAAACATCAAGCAGAATCTGTTCTGGGCCTTTTTCTACAACTCCCTGGGGATCCCCATTGCGGCCGGAGCCCTGCATATCTTCGGCGGACCGACCTTAAATCCCATGATCGCGGCCGCTGCCATGGCCATGAGTTCCGTTTCCGTGGTCAGCAATGCCCTGCGCCTGCGGTTCTTTCAGCCCGAATAAGCCGATGGGGACAGAGAAGCCAAACGAATACGTGATCCCGCGAAATGCACGGAAGGACACGGACATATCCCATGTCAATCAGCAATGTTTTGCCTACAGATCAGGAAAAATGCTTCGATGCTTTGGGCGCTGAGATCCCCTGTGCCGGCAGCGGACAGGACGGGGAGCTGGGGATAGGCATCAAGGGGCCGAACCCGCGGTTCACAGAGCGTGCTCCGGGCCTGGTTCAGGACGGTCTGACCGGTCTCGTGTGGCCGAAGAAGGGGGTGAGCTTTGAGTTTGCCCTGCGCTGGGAGGAAGCGCTGGAGCATATCCGGGATCTGAACCGGGAAGGCTTTCTGGGCTGTTCGGACTGGCGGCTGCCCAACCGGCGGGAGCTACGCAGCCTGATCAGCCACGGCCGTAGCCGGCCGGCCCTGCCCCTGGAGCATCCTTTTACCGGAGTGGAGCAGACTTGGTACTGGACCTCGACCTCTTCGGCCATGTATCCGGCCTATGCCTGGGCCGTGCATCTGGCCGGCGGACGCATGTTCTGGAACCGCAAGGACCAGATCTCCATGGTTTGGCCGGTGCGGGGGGAAAGCCCGGTTCTACCCCGGACAGGGCAGAATGCGTGCTTCGACTCCGGAGGCGCTCGCCTCGAATGTCCGGGAACCGGGCAGGACGGGGAGCTGCGGCAGGGCGTGTCCTGGCCCCGGCCCAGATTTGAAAAGACAGGTGAGGATATCCTGGACCGCCTGACCGGGCTAACCTGGCGGGAGGTGATCAGCCGCGACCCGGGACTTTTGACCTGGCCGGAGGCCCTGCAGGCGGTTGCGGAGCTTGAGGAAAAAACCGGAACGGACTGGCATCTGCCCAATATCAACGAGCTGGAGTCTCTTGTGGACGCATCCCGCTCATCTCCGGCCCTGCCGGAAGGACACCCCTTTCTGAGCAACCCGGAGGTGCTGTGGTCGTCCACATCCAGCGGGTTTGAGCCGGATTGGGCATACGGTTTGTATATGCACAAAGGTGCTGTCGGGGTTGGGTATAAGAAGACGGCCAGGTTTGGGGTCTGGGTGGCCAGAGGACAGAAGACAGAAGTCAGAAGACAGAAGACAGAAGTCAGAGGTCAGAGATCAGAGGTCTAGTTGTCAGTAGTCGGTGAGGAGAAGACAGAGGTCAGAGGTCAGAAGAAAGGAGCCAGAGGGCAGAAGGCGGAGGCTGGAGCGAGGCAAGGGACTGAGCGAAGGTTTTTGCATGAAAATACCGGGCAGAAAGTGAGCCCACAGCATAGACGGCAAACTCCAAAAATCCATAGGCTACGGCGAAGAACCATAGTCACCCACATGCCTGCGCTCTGGCGGCCGTGCGGGGGAGCTTAGAGATTGAATAGGAGCCGATATGGAGAACAAGATTATCCTGGGAATCAGCACCTGCCTGCTGGGGGAGGAGGTCCGCTACGACGGCGGGCACAAGCTGGACCGGTTCATCCGGGACACATTGGGCAAGTATGTAGACTTTGTCCCGGTCTGCCCGGAGGTGGAGTGCGGGATGAGCATCCCCAGGGAGGCCCTGCGCCTGGTGGGCGACCCGGACAATCCCCGGCTGGTAACCCAGAAGACGGAAGTGGATTATACCGATCAGATGCAGGGCTGGGGCCGAAATCGGCTCAAGGATCTGGAAGGACGAGAGCTGTGCGGCTATATATTCAAGAGCAGGTCCCCGTCCAGCGGCATGGAACGGATTAAGGTCTATCAGGAAAACGGCATGCCGGTGAACAAGGGAGTGGGCATCTGGGCCAGGATGGTCATGGACCACTTTCCGGATCTGCCGGTGGAGGACGACGGGCGGCTGCACGATCCGGTCCTGAGGGAAAACTTCATCACCCGCATTTTTGTCTTCCAGCGCTGGCGGGAGTTGGTGCGCTCAGCCAAGACCCTGGGCGGGCTGGTGGACTTTCATTCCAGGCACAAGCTTTTGATCATGGCCCATCACGTGCCTACCTACCGGGAGCTGGGCAAGCTGGTGGCCGCCGGGAAGCAGATGCCTGTGGACGAGCTTTTTGCCACCTATCTGCATAAGCTGCATTACGCCTTGCGGCTGCACAGCACAACCAAGAAAAACGTCAATGTGCTCCACCACCTGATGGGCTACTTCAAGAAGGATCTGACCAAGGACGAAAAACAGGAACTGTTGGACATCATTGACGAGTACAAATCCGGGAATCTGCCCTTGATCGTCCCGGTCACCCTGATCAATCACTATGTGCGCAAGTACGATCAGCCGTATCTCCATACCCAGTATTATTTGAACCCCCATCCTTTGGAGCTTAAGCTGCGCAATCACGTATAAGGCTGAGGATCACTGGCGCGAAGAATAAGCGTCCAGTGCATCCGTTGGTTGTGATTTTCTTTCTTCGGGTTCGTAATCGTTATCGGGATCGATATCCGTAAGCTGAGGGTTCCTGCCGCACAGAATGACATCTTTCGATTTCGATAGCGATCCCGATTTCGATTTGGATTATCCCAGCCCGGCTTATCCCGGGGCTTCTTTGGTCAAGAGGTAAATGCCGTAGGTGGCCAGGAGATTGGGCAGGAAGCGGACAGTGCGGCCGTGCTCGTCGTGATAGTAGGTGCTGATTGCTGTTTCCTGCAGGATCTTGAAGCCGAAGATGGAGCAGAAATGCCGGAAGTCCTTGATGGGGACGACCCGGATATTCGGGGTGTCGAACCAGGCATAGGGCAGCTCTTTGGACATGGGGGCCCGGCCGCGGAAAAAGAAGAAAAGCCGGTTCCTGTAGTGGCTGAAATTGGGAAAGCTGACCACTCCCTTGTGTCCCACCCGGAGCATTTCGTGCAGGAGAAGGGCCGGCTTGAAGACCTGCTGCAGGGTCTGGCTGAGGATGACGTAGTCGAAGGTCTGGTCCTGATAGTCCCGGATCTCCTCATGGATGTCCCCGTGGATGATGTTCACCCCGGAGATGATGCCCTGGCTGGCCTTTTCGGCGTCCACCTCGATTCCGGTGCCGGTCACATTCTTCTTGTCCTGCAGGTGCTTGAGCAGCTCCCCTGCCCCGCAGCCCAGGTCCAGGACCCGGCTGTTGGGGGTGATCCAGGAGGCGATGGTTTGCAGATCAAAACGCATGGGTTGTCCTTGACTCTATGGTGCCGGAAAGATGAATGGGCTGGGGCCGGCGGTTACAGGCAATAGCGATACGGGGTCATGCTTCTGTACTCCTGGGCCAAAAATCCGGAGATGAGCTGGGAAAGGGGCGGATTGGGAACCAGAAAGGAGTCGTGCCCGTAATCGAACTCGATCTCGCAGAAACTGACCTGGAGATTGTTTTTCTTCATGGCCTGGACCATGGTCTTGGATTGGGCTGTGGGGTAGAGCCAGTCCGAGGAAAAGGAGACAACCAGGAAGTCGGCCAGGGCCTGGGAGAAGGCCTGGGTCAGGGACCCGCGGCCGTAGTTTTCGGCCAGGTCAAAGTAGTCGGCGGCCTTGGTCAGGTAGAGCAGGGAGTTGGCGTCAAAGCGGTTGACGAACTTTTCCCCTTGATGCTGCAGGTAGCTTCCCACCTGGAAGTCTGTATCCAAGGCATAGGAAAACTCCTCCCGGTCCTGGAGTCTGCGGTCAAACTTTTTGCGCAGGGCCTCTTCGGAAAGATAGGTCACATGACCTATCATCCTGGCCACGGCCTGGCCGTGGTCGGGCTGGCCGCAGCCGTAGTAGTCGCCCTGGTTCCAGTTGGGGTCCTTCATTATGGCCTGCCGGGCCACTTCGTTGAAGGCAATGGCCATGGCCGAATGCCGGGTGGCGGTGGCGATGGGCACGGCCGCCGCGACCCGTTCCGGATAACGGACCGCCCACTCCAGGACCTGCATCCCGCCCACTGATCCACCGATAACAGCCAGGAGCCTGGGGATTCCCAGATGATCGACAAGCTTTTTCTGAGCCCGGACCATGTCTCCGATGGTGACCACCGGAAAGCGCAAGGCGTACGGGCGCCCGGTTTCCGGGTCTATGGACTTCGGGCCGGTGGATCCCATGCATCCGCCCAGGACGTTGGAGCAGATAACGAAATACCGATTGGTGTCTATGCCCTTGCCCGGGCCGATCATGACGTCCCACCAGCCCGCGGTGCCGCCGCGGTCCGAAGCACAGCCCGCGGCATGGGCGTCCCCGGTCAGGGCGTGGAGGACCAGGATCGCATTGGACCGGTCCTGGTTCAGGGTCCCGTATGTCTCATAGGCCAGGGTGATCGGCCCCAGAGTGCGGCCGCATTCCAGCTCCATCTCCTGGGGAGGATGGGCGAACTGAAAGTACTGAGTGCTCACTGAGCCGGCGGTGGAGTGCATGGCTGTATCTTCTGGCCTCTCTTGCCTGCTGGGCAGGGGCTGCACATCAGGGTCTGGTTTGGTTCATGCCGCCGACCTGGCCAGGGCCTGGTCCAGATCGGCAATGATGTCGTCAATGTGTTCCAGGCCGATGGAAAGGCGGATGAAATCCGGAGAAAGCCCCATACCGGCCTGCTCCTCCCGGCTGAGCTGGGAGTGGGTTGTGGATCCGGGATGGATGGCCAGGCTCTTGGCGTCGCCGATATTGGCCAGGTGGCTGAAAAGCTCCAGCGAACGGATGAACTCCCGGCCAGCCTCCAGCCCGCCCTTGATGCCGAAGCCGACCAGCGCTCCGAATCCGCCGGTGAGAAAGGTTTTTGCCTGGGCATTGGTGGGATGGCTGGGGAGTCCGGGGTAGAGCACCCAGTTGACCAAGGGATGCCGGTTGAGATGGTCGGCTGCGGCCCGCGCGTTGGCGCAGTGCTTCTCCATCCGCAGAGGAAGGGTTTCCAGTCCCTGGAGGATAAGGAAGCTGTTCAGCGGGGAGAGGCAGGGACCGAAATCGCGGAGAAGAACGTTTCTGGCCCGGAGGATGAACGCCCGCTCCGGTCCGAACTCGGTCCAGGAGCGGCCGTGGATGGACTGGTCCGGTTCGGTCAGCAGGGGAAATCGGCCGGAGGTCCAGTCAAAGCGCCCGGCGTCGACGATAGCCCCGCCCATGCTGGTCCCGTGTCCGGCGCAGAACTTGGTCAGGGAATGAACCACGATATCCGCTCCCCAGGTGATGGGCCGGCAGAGAAAAGGGGTGGCCACGGTGTTGTCCACGATCAACGGGATCCCCTGCTGGTGAGCAGCGGCTGCAAGAGACTCCAGGTCCGGCACATCCAGTCTGGGATTGCCCACGGTCTCCACAAACAGGCACTTGGTCTGCGGGGTGATCTCCCGGACAAAGGCCCCGGCGTCCAGGGAGGGGACAAAGGAAGTCCGGATCCCGAAGCGGGGCAGGGTCTGGCGGAGGAGATTGTAGGTCCCCCCGTACAGGCTGGAGGAAGAGACGATGTGGTCCCCGGCCTGGCAGATGGTCATCAGGGCAAAGGCCACAGCCGAGGCCCCGGAACTGAGGGCCAGGGCCTCGGCACCCCCTTCCAGGCCGGCCATCCGCTGTTCCAGGACCTCTGTTGTCGGATTATTGATCCGGGTATAGATATTTTCCGGCCGGCCGTTGAGGTCCAGAGAAGTGGACTCGTCCTGCCCTTGGGAGTGCGGAGTGAACAGGGCCGCCGCGTGTTCCGGGCTCTCAAAGACGTAGCTTGTGGTCTGGTAGATGGGGACGGCCCGGCTGCGGGTTTCCCGGTCCGGACGGTGTCCGGCGTGCAAAGCCAGAGTTTCGGGGTTCCAGGGCATTGGGGGCTCCAGTATTTTCTTCCTTGCAAAATAACTCATAACTGACTAAGAGTGCGGCCAATGTCAAGGACGCACCCGTGTGCTGCGCGAGGCTCCTGGACATACAAATTTTGGTTCTTCGACCTAGCCTGTGGATTTTTGGAGTTTGCCATCTCTTCTGTGAGCCAACTTTCGCCCCGGTATTTTCTAAGCCCCGCCAAAGGGGGATCCCTGCCCCCTCCCGGCTACTCACGTGCAGGTCACTGCTTTCTGTGTGACGAAAGCGTATCATACACGTGAGTGCCGGGTTTCCCCCTTTTGGCGGGACCAAGAAAATGCGCGGGCCTGCCGCTTACGGCACACAGAAGAGACGGCAAACTCTTATGTAGGCAATCCCACTTTCTGTGTCGAAGAGCCCAAATTTTGGTCATGAGTGTTTGCCGTAAAATTTGACAGTCAGCGTGGAAGAACCGCTGGCGCGATCAACATGAATACCCGAGTCTTGTCTAGGAGTACAGGAGGTTTCGGAAGTGACATCACAGGAGACTGATTCCCGGATCGAGAGATTGCGGGCCGAGCACGGATCCCGGCTGGCTGTTTTGGCCCACCACTATCAGCAGGACGAGGTGGTGGCTCACGCCGACTATTGCGGCGATTCACTGGAGCTGGCCCGGAAGATACCCAATCTGCAGGCTGAGTGGATCGTGATGTGCGGGGTCTATTTTATGGCTGAATCCGCGGCCATACTGGCCGCATCCGGACAGAAGGTGAGCATTCCGGATCAGAATGCCGGCTGCGTGCTGTCCAATATGGCTCCGGCCTGGCTGGTGGAAAGGAAAGTGCGCGAGCTCAACGATCAGGGGCGGCGGATTATTCCCTTGGCCTATGTGAATACCTCGGCCGCGGTCAAGGCCTTGTGCGGACGCTACGGGGGCTCGGTGTGCACCTCGGCCAACGCGGCAACCATGCTGGACTGGGCCCTGCAGCAGGGAGACGGGGTGGTCTTCCTCCCGGACAAGAACCTGGGACGAAATACTGCCAAGGCCCTGGGGATTGCAGCCCAAGACTATGAGATCCTTGACCTGCGTTCCCCTGCCCGAGCTTCCCGGAGCAGGCTCTTTCTCTGGCCCGGACTGTGTACAGTTCACAACCTGATCAAGCCCCGGCACATGGAGCACATCCGCCAGGCCGATCCCCGGGCCAGGATCATCGTTCATCCGGAATGCATGCCGGATGTTGTGGACATGGCCGACGCCAGCGGGTCCACCTCCGGCATTATCCGGTACGTGCAGGAAGCAAGGCCGGGAGACACGATCTATGTCGGCACGGAGATCAACCTGGTTCAGCGGTTGGCCCGGGAGTTCGGCCCGGCCAAGACGATCCGTCCGGTTCTGGATACCGCCTGCTCCAATATGGCCAAGGTGACGGCGCCCAAGCTGGCTGAGCATCTGGACGCCATTGCCGCCGTGCCCAAGGTGGGCGTGGGGCCGGAGGTGCGACAGGATGCCTTGCTGGCTCTGGAGAGGATGCTGGAAGTCTGCAGATGACGGGGGGCCGGAAAGGCACGAAAAGGCGCAGAGGCTGAGCATGCCCAGCCGGTTCTGGGAGAGTGAGGCGAGGAGGAACCCTGTGGATCACAATGCTGTGCAGGAGGTGAGCATCCTGCGGTACCAGGACGGCGGTTTCCGGGAGGTCCTGGATCACGTGATCAGGGAGGAGCCCCTGGAGATATGGGCCCAAGGGCGCTGCCTGGCTCGAACGGTTCGTCTTCCCCGGGAGGACCGGGAGCTGGTTCTGGGCTGGTGCTGCTGTGCGGGCCTTGTGTCCTCATCCGCGGACATCCTGGAGGTGCGGATGAGGACCGGGGGAGGTCTGACCCGGGCCGAAGTGCTTTTCGCCCCGCATGTCCGGTCCCGGCTGGACAGAGAACGAGAGCCGGGCTTCTGCGTTCAGGAAGGCACGGGCGCGGTTCCTCATGTGGGTCAGGGATGCAGGATCAGGGCAGAGGATCTGTTTCAGGCCCGGGACATCCTCTACTCCGGACAACGGCTTTTTCAGGCCACGGGGGGCGCCCATTGCGCCGCCATTTTTGCGCAGGGGCCGCGGCTTCTGGCCCTGGCTGAGGACGTGGGAAGGCACAATGCCCTGGACAAGGTGGTGGGCAAGGCTCTCGGTGCAGGGATATCCGAAGGGGTGATGATGCTCATGTCTTCCCGCCTGAACTCGGAGGTGGTGGGCAAGGCGGTTTGGGCCGGCCTGCCGCTTTTGGCCGGCGTCTCGGCCCCGACGGATCACGGGGTGCACCTGGCCCGGCAAAGCGGAATGACCCTGATCGGTTTTTTGCGTTCAGGGCGTTTCAATCTGTATACCCATCCCTGGAGGATAACCAGCTAGGTCGGGTTCATGACTTGGGTGCCGGAGGCAAAGAACCACATGCGGCCCGGCAGCGAAGGTGGTCCTGCTGGGGAGTCGACTTGTCTTTATTGTTGAATTTTGCTATGTGCCCAAAGATCACGCTGTAAGGTGCGATATTCCACCAAGGAAACCCAACAATGAATACCATTGCCCCCATAATACGAACCGGAATCAATGCATCACCCAGGAGATCGGGCCTTGGAAGGCTGTTGGCCCGGGTCGTTCTGCTGCTGTGCGCAGTCTGCGGAATAGGGGTCCTGCTCCCGGCCTCAGCCCTGGCCTGGGGCCCGGGGGTCCATCTGGCCCTGGGCAATCAGATCCTGAACAACCTGCATCTGCTCAGTGCAGCAACGGCAGAGCTTTTGATCGGCCATAGCCAGGCCTTTTTGTACGGCTGCCTGAGTGCGGATATCCTGGTCGGAAAAGGGCGGAAGATAACTCCGACCCATTGCCACAGCTGGCACGCCGGCCTGCGCATGGTCCACACGGTCCAGGATCCCCAGCTGCAGGCCTATGCCTGTGGATATCTGACCCATTTGGCTGCTGATGTTATCGCCCATAACTACTATGTGGCCAATATGCTCCAGCTGGGACGCGGGCGGGGAAAGCTGACCCACGTATACATTGAGATGCAGGCCGACCGGCAGACAGAATACTGCCCCCAAGAACTGAAAAAGATTATGCGGACCTCCATGCCGGAGGCGGATGCCCTCCTGCTGTCCACCTTCTGCAAGTCCCGCTTCATGTTTTCCTGGAAAAAGAAGCTGTTTGCCTCTGGAGTCGCCCTGAGCAGGAACGTGACCACGGCTTCTTCCCTGGAGCTTTTGTCCAGGCAGTTTCCAAGCCGGGAGTGCGGGGAGTATCTGACCGACATGCGGGAGCTGTCCTTTCAGGTCAGCATGGATTGCTTGAACCGGAAGGGGAAGTCCACTGTGGCCACCTTCGATCCCATGGGCTTTCGGAACCTGGGGCTGGCCAAGGACAACGGCAAATGGAGATCCAGGGCCTCGGTGTCCGGCCCGTTTTTGAACTTTTTTATTCCGGCCATGAGCCTCATGACCCTGTAGGGAGGTCTGGTGCACACCAAAATCCAGCCCGAGGCGCAGAGGGATCCAGAAGCGAGCAGTCTGAGACGGGTGATGTCTGTCGGCTTTATGCTGGGTTGTATGTTTAATATCTAACCCAAAGAGATTGTGCCTATGAAGACGCAGAGTAGATTGGAAAAGGTCTTGCGTGCAGGCCACTTTGCTTTTACCGGGGAACTCGGGCCACCTCGCGGAACGAATGTTCAGGCAGTCAAGGACAAGGCCTCCCACCTCAAGGGCATGGTGGACGGGGTGAATATCACCGACAACCAGACCGGTATGGTCCGCATGTCCAGCTGGGCCACATCGCTGATCGTCAAGGACGAAGGTCTGGAGCCGATCTACCAAATGGTCTGCAGGGACAGGAACAGACTAGCAATGCAGGCCGATGTTCTGGGAGCCAGCTCCCTGGGCATCAACACCATGCTCTGCCTCTCCGGCGACCATCAGCAGTTCGGCGACCATCCCCACGCCAAAGGCGTCTTTGACATAGACTCCATCCAGCTCTTGGCCATGGTCAAGAACATGCGGGACGAGGGAAAGTTTCAGGGAGGGGCGGATATCGACGGTCCACCTGAGATGTTCATCGGGGCCGCCGCCAACCCCTTTGCCGAGCCCTATGCCTGGAGGGTGCACCGGCTGGCCAAGAAGATCCAGGCCGGGGCCGACTTTATCCAGACCCAGTGCATCTACAATATGAAGCGGATGCGGGAGTGGACCAAGCAAGCCGTGGACATGGGACTGGCGGAAAAGACCTCCATTCTGGCCGGAATCACGCCCATGAAGAGTGTGGGTATGGCCAAATACATGCAGACCAAGGTGCCGGGGATGGACGTTCCGGAGGAGATCGTCAAGCGGCTGCGCGGAGTGGAGAAAAAGAAGCAGAAAGACGAAGGGATAAAGATTGCTGTGGAGCAGATTCAGGAGTTCAAGGAGATGGAAGGGATTGCCGGGGTGCATCTCATGGCCATCGAGTGGGAGCACAGGGTGCCGGAAATCGCCGAGATGGCCGGCGTCCTGCCCCGCCCGGAAGTCTAGAGGCCGGGGCAGCCCGGCGCAGGCACCGTCCATGGGGCAGTGCTCCCTGAAATCTAGCCAGGGGGTCTGAACGCTCACCACATGTGAGCGGCCAGGCGGATACGCCTTCAGGTCCAGCGATTGTCTTCCCGCCCTTGTCAGGCTTTAGCTCCGGCAAGGGCGGACTGCTTTGATAAGGATATTGCCATGCCCACATTAGCCGAAGTCGCGAAGCGGGAACAACAGCTGCTGTGTTCCACTTATAGCCGTTACCCACTGCATTTGGTCCGGGGGGAAGGAGCACGGGTCCAGGATGGACAAGGCCGGGAGTATGTGGATCTCCTGGGCGGCATTGCCGTATGCGTCCTTGGCCACGCCCATCCGGAGGTGACCCGGACGGTATGCGATCAGGCGGCGCGCCTGGTGCACACCAGCAATCTTTTCTATCAGACAGAGCAGTTGGATCTGGCCGAACGGCTTGTGGCCACCTGTGATCTGGACAGGGTCTTTTTCTGCAACTCCGGGGCTGAAGCCAATGAAGCGGCTATTAAGCTGGTCAGGCGCTATGCCCGGGAAGTGCAGGGAAAAGACAGGTTTGAAATACTAACCGCCCAGGGCTCTTTTCATGGAAGAACCCTGGCTACGTTGACCGCCACAGGACAGGACAAGCTGAAGCACGGGTTCGCTCCCCTGCCTTCCGGGTTCGCCAGCGTGCCCTTCGCCGATATCGCCGCCCTGGAGCAGGCTGTTAGCCCGCAGACAGCGGGGGTCATGCTGGAAGTGATCCAGGGCGAAGGCGGCATCCGGCAGGCCCCGGTGGAGTATCTGCGCCAGGTTCAGGACCTGTGCGCGGACAAGGGGCTTGTCCTGGTCCTGGATGAGGTTCAGACCGGGATGGGACGGACCGGGCAGATGTGGGCCCATCAAAAGGCAGGGGTGAAGCCGGATATTATGACCGTGGCCAAGGGACTGGCCAACGGCCTGCCCATCGGAGCCATGCTGTGCACTGAGGACATGAGCGCCGGATTTCCACCGGGCAGCCATGCCACGACCTTCGGCGGAGGCCCCCTGGTGTCTGCAGCCGGGTGCACGGTTCTGGATGTGATCAAGCGGGATGGGCTCTGCCAGCGGGCAGAGGCCGTGGGCCAGGAGTTCAAGGAGCTTCTGGACGGGGTAAAGACGAGGCATCCGGAGGCGATCCGGGAGGTGCGCGGTCAGGGGCTGATGCTGGGCGTGGAGCTTGAGCATTCCGGGCCCGAGGTATGGAAGGCCCTGCTCGAGGCCGGATTTATCTGCAATCTGACGCAAAACAGCATCCTGCGTCTTCTCCCGCCCTTGATCGTGGACATGGAGGACCTGCAGGCCTTTGCCGCCGGGCTGGACCGTATCCTGGACTCCATGCACTGAAACCAGCACACAGTCGATTATGTCCTATATACTGGATTGGCATGTTCCGAATACGCAGCTGGAGTCGGCAGTGGATCTGCTCTCCGAAGTCGCTCCCTGGGGATGGGAGGAAACCACCGGCCCGGATGAGTCCGTCCTGCGCATCCATGTTCAGGAACGCAGGCAGCTCAAGCATCTTCAGGACAGGATCAGGCGGCGCCGGCCGGAAGCCAGGCTGGAAAAGGACAAGGAAAAGGACGCTGATTGGCAGACCGCGTGGCAATTCTTTTTTCAGCCGGTGCAGGTCGCGGATACCTTCTGCATCCTTCCGCCCTGGAAACTTGAAGACCAGGACAACCCCGATCTTGTCCCTTTGATCGTCCATCCCAAGATGGCCTTTGGAACCGGGCATCATCCAACGACCATCCTCTGTCTGCAGGCCATGGTCCAGCTGCGGGACAGAGGGCTGTGGCCCGCGGGGGGGACGGTCCTTGATCTGGGCACAGGCTCGGGGATTCTGGCCATAGCATCGGTTTTTCTGGGCAGCGGCTGCATCGCCCTGGACATCGACCCTGTGGCCACGGACAATGCCCGGGAGAACATTGAGGCCAACGGGGTGAGCCGGCAGGTCCTGCTGGGGTGCGCTGACATCTCTGCCTTGGGTCCAAAGCAAAAGTTCCCTCTTGTGGTGGCCAACATCCTGGCCGGACCGCTGATCCGCATGGCTCCGGAGCTTGTCTCCCTGGTTCAGGAGCGGGGGACCCTGATTTTGTCCGGAGTGCTGGGATCCCAGGTGGAGTCGGTGACCGACGCCTACAGGCTGCAGGGGATGGGCATACCCCGGGTTGAGCACCTCGGCGAATGGGCCTCCCTGGTCTGGTCCGGGACAGAAGAGAGCTGAAGGGAAGGATGAGGGACATGAACCGCTCGCATTTGCTCATGGAGTATTTCCAGGCCATGTCCGATACCCTTGGTCCCAGTCATTGGTGGCCGGCCGGGAGCAGATTCGAGGTCTGCCTGGGAGCGATTCTGACCCAGAATACAAACTGGACCAACGCCTCCAGGGCGATTGCCGCTCTCCGGGAACGGGATCTTCTGGACCCGCAAGAGCTGGTTGGGCTGGATGTTGAGGAGCTGGCCGGGATCATTCGTCCGGCCGGGTACTTTCGGGTCAAAGCGGCCAGGATCAAGGCCCTGCTGGATTTTTTGGGCCAGGAGGCCGGGTACGACCTGGCCCGGCTGTCCAGACAGCCGATGGAAGTGCTGCGTCCCAAGCTTCTGGAAGTAAAAGGAATCGGACAGGAAACCGCAGACAGTATCCTGCTCTACGCCCTGGAGCATCCGGTTTTTGTGGTTGATGCCTACACAGCGAGGATACTGCACCGCCACGCCTTGGTCCCGGAGGATGTGGGCTACACCGAGCTGCAGGAGGTATTTACAGACAGCCTGCCCCGGGATGTTGACTTGTTCAACGAATATCATGCCCTGCTGGTCCGGGTGGGGAAACAGTGGTGCAAAAAATCGGCTCCCCTGTGCTCAGGCTGCCCGTTGCAGGCCTATGTTCCCTGAGCAGAACCGGATGCACCTCTTGCTTCGCCTCCTCCTGCTCTGCCTATGCCTGCACTGCGTGCTGTGGACCGTTCCGGCCCGGGGCATGGATCTCCAGGACCTGCAGAGCAAGCTGTGGCAGGAGCAGCAGGCCAAGGAAAAAGCGGAAGCCGAGATTGCTGCCCTGACGGACAAAGAGCGGTCGGCAAACGCCAAGCTGGCCAAAATGGAAGAGAGGATACATTCCCTGGAAGCCCGGGAACAAAAGATCGGGGAGAAGAAGCAAAGGCTTCGATCCCAGTACAGGGATCTGCAAGGCCAGATCCAGGCCCTTGGCCAGCAAAGGAAGCGTGTCCGCCAGGAGGTGCGCAGGCTCCTGCCCCGGCTCTGGGAGGTGAGCATTCGATCCGAGCATTTCAAGGCCAAGGTCTTTGATGCCTGGCCGGAGGCGGACAGACAGGCGGTTTGGCTGTCCAGGCTGACGGACAAGGCCCGGGACAAGATCCAGGATCTGGGTGCAGTGGGAGACAGGCTGGAGGAGAAAGGAGAGGAGCTTCAGACCACCCGGGCCAGGCTGAGTTCCAAAGAGAAAGAGCTGGCCGCTATGCGCCGGGAGCTGACTGAACAGCGTCTGGAGTTTGCGAACCGGCTGCATGATCTCCGCCGGAAGAAGCAGGCCACCCACGAGGAGCTGGCAGCCCTGGAAAAGTCCATCGATCGGCTCAAATCTCGTCTTGGCTCGATGGACAGGCGGGCCTTCAACTCTTTGAAGGGCGAACTCCCTTGGCCTGCACAGGGAAAAGTGGTAGAAGAGTATGCAAAGGGAGACGGGAAGTTTGAGGACGGAATCGGGTTTTCCCTGGCCGAGGGAACGGGAATAAAAGCGGTTTCCTGGGGTGATGTGGCCTATAACGATACCCTGCGCGGATTCGGGCATGTGGTCATCCTCTATCATGGCCAGGACTACTATTCCCTGTATGCATTTTTGTCCCGAACCAATGTCCGGTCCGGGCAGAAGGTGGAAAAGGGCGAGGTCATCGGGCAAGCCGGATATTTCCCGGCTGCGCAAGGGCCGGGGCTGTATTTTGAGCTGCGCAGGAAGCAAACCACCGTCGATCCCCGCCTGTGGCTGGCGAAGGCCCCCTGAGCAAATGCGGCTCCCTTTTTGGGGGGCTGTCCTGGGAAAGACGGTGTCTTCCGCGGTGATGTGCAATTGATCGAACGGACTGCATTGAATGTCCAACCTGGAGACCTATATGCGATGGAGCAGAAGCCTAGGGATTGTGCTCATGCTTGTGGCCTTGTCCATGACCCCGGAGACGACCAGAGCGACAGACCGCTATGAGCCGCTGAAGAGCTTCAGTCAGGTCATGGACCTGATCGAGAAGACATATGTCAATGATGTACAGCGTCAGGAGCTGGTACAGGGCGCCATTCAGGGGATGCTGCAGAGCCTTGACCCCCATTCCGGATATCTGGACCAGGAAGAGTTCAAGGACATGCAGGCCGAGACATCCGGGGAGTTCAGCGGGGTGGGGATTGAAATAACCCTCCAGAACGGCAGGTTGACCGTCGTCTCCCCAGTCGAAGATACCCCGGCCTTCCGGGCCGGCCTGCAATCCGGGGATATCATTCTGGAAATTGACGGGGAATCGACCCAGGACATCAGCATAATGGACGCGGTGCACAAGATCCGGGGCCCGAAAGGGTCGGAGGTGGAGCTCACGGTTCTGCACCAGGGGGAGGCCAAGCCGGAGCGGATCACCCTGAAGCGGGACGTTATCCCCATGCAGAGCGTGAAGATCGAGAGCATGGAGCCCGGGTACCTGTATGTCCGGATCACCAACTTCAATGAAAACACCACCAAGGACCTGCGCCAGGCGCTGCGGGAACATCGGCCGGACCTGGAAGGGGTGGTTTTGGACTTGCGAAACAATCCCGGCGGTCTGCTGGATCAAGCAGTTTCGGTGGCCGACATGTTCCTGGGACAGGGGAAGATCGTCTATACCCAGGGCAAGGTCAGGCAGGCCAAGATGGACTTTCAGGCCTCGGACCAGCAGTCTGATATCATGGTGCCCATCGTGGTGCTCATCAATTCCGGTACAGCTTCGGCATCCGAAATTGTGGCCGGGGCGATTCAGGATCACAAGCGGGGGCTCATCCTCGGTGTGCGCAGCTTCGGCAAGGGCTCGGTACAGACCGTGATCCCCCTTCCTGACGGCGCCGGCATCAAGCTGACCACCGCCAAGTACTACACGCCCAGTGGCCGCTCCATACAGGCGGAAGGCATTACTCCGGACATCAGCCTGGCCTACAATCCCATTGAGGAAGAGGCTGAAAGAAGCGTCTTTCGGACCATCCGGGAGAGGGATCTGGCCAGACACCTGGAGAACGGAGAGGACAACGAAGCCCAGGATCAGGACCAGGACCAGGACCAGGATGCGGAGAGTGAGAATACGCGCATTGAGCGCATGCTGGAAAAGGACAATCAATTGCAGATGGCCCTGCAGCTGGTGAAGAGGCTGCCGATGATCAAGGGCCTGCAATGATCAAGAACAGCTGATCCATGGCCTCTGCATCCAAGAAAAAAACCAGCCGGAAAAAAAAACAGCCCTCCCGAAAGTCCGGCCCACGGCCCCTTGCCCGGCTGGGAACCAGGATGGCCGTCTGGGCCGTTGCCCTGGGGGTGACCGTTCTCGGGCTGATTGGCGTCCTCCTGGTCCCGGAACAGGGAAGCAAAGAGCAGCCAAAAACCAGGGTGGCGTCTGTCCAGCCCGACCAACCTTCCGCCCCTGCTCAGGACATTTCCAGGCCGGATTCGGGGAAAAAACAGGATGCCAGGGTCTTTGAGCAGATTCCGCCCAAGGCCCCTGAATCATCCGGGTACCCGGAGCAGACCCCTCACGAGCCTTCACCTCAAACCTTATCGACTCCCCAGGACTCAGTCTCCAAGCCGCCGAGCGGGCCTTGTCTGGCCCTGGTGATCGACGACATGGGGCAGTCGGTGCATACGGCCCGCAGGCTGCTGCAGATCATGGGCTCGGAGCTGACCTGGTCAATACTTCCGTACAGCCCGGACACCAAGGAGGTGGTTGAGCTGGCGGCGGAGAACGGCCTGGAGTATCTGCTGCACATCCCCATGGAGCCCAAGGGCTATCCCCAGATTGACCCGGGGCCGGGGAGCATCTTTGTGCATATGGATCCGGAGCAGATCAGGTCTATTGTGGCCAATGACCTGCAGCAGGTCCCGGGGGCGGCGGGGGCCAACAACCATATGGGATCCAGGTTCACCGAAGATGCCGAGGGTATGCGAATCGTCCTGCGGGAGATCACCTCCCGCCGGCTCTTTTTTATGGACAGCCTGACCAGTCCTCGCAGCACGGTCCGGGATATAGCCCGGGATATGCGCATGCAGGTGGCTTTCAGGGATGTGTTTCTGGACAACACACAGGAGGTGGAGGCCATTGTCCGCCAGCTGCGCAAGGCGGAAAGGCTGGCCGTCCGAACCGGGCAGGCCATTGCCATCGGCCATCCGTACCCCGAGACCTTGACAGCTTTGGCCAAGTGGTCCAAAGAGAAGAGTTCGAATGTGGACCTGGTCACGTTGAGTCGAATTGTTCGTAACCTGAATTGACGCAAGACGCGAAGGAGCGATGCATGGTGGAGAAGACACTGTCCATTATCAAGCCGGATGCAGTGGAACGGAATCTGATCGGCGAGATCCTGTCCCAGATTGAAGCCGGCGGCTTGCAGGTCAAGGCCATGAAGATGGTGCACATGAGCAAGAAGCAGGCCCAGGGATTCTATGCCGTGCATAAGGACAGGCCCTTTTTCGACAGCCTGACCGACTATATGAGCTCCGGGCCGGTGGTGGTCGCAGTTTTGGAGGGGGAAAACGCCATTGCCCGCTATCGGGAGGTGATGGGGGCCACAAATCCGGAGGAAGCCGCCGAGGGCACAATCCGCAAGCGCTTCGCCCGGGATATTGAGAAGAACTCGGTGCACGGTTCAGATGCCCCCGAGACGGCAGAGCAGGAGATATCCTATTTTTTCAGTCAGCTGGAGGTGATGATCTCATGACTCGAGTCGGGCTGATCGGCATCGGCAATATGGGCGGGGCCTTGCTCAACGGCTGGTGCAAGGACGAGACCCTGGCCCTGTGCGGATATGATATCAATCAGGATCAGCTGCACGCGATATCCCAGGAGACCGGGCTGGAAATCAAGGACTCGGCTCAGGAGGTCGTGGCGGCCAGCGACTACATCCTTCTGGGGGTCAAGCCCCAGCAGATGCAGAAGCTGCTGACCTCCATCGCTCCAGATCTGCAGAAGAACCAATGCCTGATCTCCATTGCCGCAGGGATCAGACGGGAAACCCTGGCCGGTTGGAGCGGGCACACCTGCCCTGTGGTCCGGGTCATGCCCAATACTCCGGCCATGGTAGGAGCCGGAGTCTTTGCCCTGTGCTATGACGACAAAAAGCTCTCCTCAGACCAGAAAGAGCTCATCCAGCGGCTCTTTCTCAGTCTGGGGCAGGTGCAAATACTGGCCGAAGACTACTTTGACGCCTTTACCGCCCTGGTGGCCACCGGACCGGCCTATGTCTACTACTTTATGGACAGTCTGATCGAGGCTGGCGTGGCCCTGGGGTTTCACCGCAGTCAGAGCAAGGAGATGATCCAGGCCCTGCTGGACGGATCGGTGAAGATGTCCAGAGAGAGCAGCCTGTCGGCAACAGAGCTGCGGGAGATGGTCACTTCCCCGGCCGGAACCGCGAGTGCCGGGATGCGGGAGCTGGAACGCAGGGCTGCCCGCAGCGCCTTCATCGATGCCGCCCTGGCCGCCTGCCGGCGCAGTGAGGAGCTGGGATAGGCTAAAGGCCTGTTTCCGGGACGGGAAAACCGATCTGTCGGTAGCCCTCGTAGAGGCAGACCGCAGCCGCGTTGGCCAGATTCAGGCTCCGGACCCGGCCCCAGATGGGGATGCGGACATGGTGCGGGTGGCGCTGGGAGAGCCACCCAGGCAGCCCAGTGGTCTCCGGACCGAAGACCAGGACCTCCCGGCCGGTCAAGGTGCAGGAGAACAGGGAGCGGCCTTTCCGGGCACTGGTCAGGAGCACGTGGTCTGCGGCGGAAAGGGAGGCCAGGAATGTATCCCACTCGGGCCAGACATGGACGTCAACATGCGGCCAGTAGTCCAGTCCCGCCCGCTTGAGGTATCTGTCCTCCAGGCTGAAACCCAAGGGCTCGATGAGGTGCAGGGGGGTACGGGTTGCGGCGCACAGACGGGCAATGTTTCCTGTGTTTGGAGGGATTTCGGGCTGAAAAAGAACGAGCTGCATGGCGGTTCAGGATGGTCAAGGATTGATAGGGGCTGCAGGTTCCAGAGTCTTGAGAGAGGGCATAGAAAAAAAGGTTCTTCGACGTAGCCTGTGGATTTTTGGAGTTTGCCATCTCTTCTGTGTGCCCACTTTCGGCCCGGTATTTTCTAAGCCCCGCCAAAGGGGGGATCCCTGCCCCCTCCAGGCACTCCCATGATGGACATTGCCTTCAGATGGACTGAGCATATCATGCATGTGAGTGCCTGGTTTCCCCCTTTTGGCGGGACCAAGAAAATGTGAGGGCCTGCCGCTTACGGCACACAGAAGAGACGGCAAACTCTTATATATGCAATTCCACTTTTTGTGTCGAAGAGCCGAAAAAAATCCCTGTTCAGTGAACAGGGATTTTGCATTCAGTGGTGGGCGGTCAGGGATTTGAACCCCGGACTTCCACCGTGTGAAGATGGCACTCTAACCACTGAGTTAACCGCCCGAACAAAAAGTACCCTATCTCAGATTGGGTGTGTTGACAAGTCCCGAAAGAGGGAGCACAACCACAGAAGTTGCGGGGCCCTTAAGATTTGGCACTGGGGCTGAACGTTTACGGCCGGCGGCTGTCCGGCCTCAATGGTGCTGCCGTTATCCCGGAGCGGCCAATGAAAGACACGGATCTACATATCCAGGGGCAAGCCCAAGCAGCTGATCTGCCGGGCCGGATCCTGGTCCTGGGACAGGAGCAGGGCATGCTCGGTCCGGCCCTGGTCCATTGCCTGCGGGCCTCCGGCTGTGAAGTGCTTCAGGAGCAGGGAGAGCATCCAGGCCGGAGCGTAGAGGCCTGGTGCAGGGAGCTGGACCGGCTGGAACCGGACCTGGTGATCAATACCTTGGGATGCACAGATACGCAAAAGGCTGAGCTGGAGCCGTCCACAGCCCTGTTCTGGAACAAGGAGCTGCCTTGCGCCCTGGCCAGGGCAGTGCACAAGCTGGGAGCCGGGCTGGTCTCTTTCAGTTCCGACTGCGTCTTCGACGGCAGGCGGCAGACCCCGTACAGGGCGGAGGACACCCCGAATCCGGTCTCCGCATGCGGACAGAGCTTTGCGGCCGGAGAGCGGGCCCTGCTGCACTGCGGTCTGGACAACCTGCTGATTGTTCGCTCGTCATGGCTGTTTGGACCATTCGGCCCGAACTTTGTGGACTGGGTCCTGGACCAGGGACAGCAGTGCAGCTGTTTGCAGGTCCCCCACGACCAGGTCGGCTCACCGACCTACAGCCTGGATTTGGCCCTGTATGTACTGCGGCTGATAGGCAACGGGGTGACCGGCGTGCAGCACGTGTGCAACAATGGACAGGCCAGCTGGTGCGAGCTGGCGGCTGAAGTCCTGAATACCTGCGGACTGAACTGCACGATTCAGGCTGTAACCTCCGGTCCCCAGCTTTCCCAGCATGCACGGCCCATTTTTTCCGTTCTGGACCCCAAGCCCAGCCTGGCCCTGGGCAGGATCAAGGCCAGGCCCTGGCCCCAGGCCCTGCGGGACTACATCTTCACCTTTCATTCCAGACATATTCAGTTCTAAGCGGGACGCAGGAAGACATCCCGCGTCCCGAGCTTGGACCGCCCTTTCACCCCAGAGACCAGGCCAGTGGGGGTCAGGAAAAGCTCAGCTGTTCCAAGAGCCCCTTTTCCAGCTCCAGGGTCAGCATTGTGTGCCGCATCAGCTGTCCCCGGCCGAGGATGATCTTCAAGACCTCCATGGCCTGCAGCGTGGCCAGGGAAGCCGCGGTCATGGCCGGATTGCCCAGGGATGCAGAGGGTGACGAAGGTTTTGGGCCGTAAATGCCGGCCAGGCCCTCGTCCTGGGGAAAGATAGTCATCAGCTGCCCGAAAAATCCGTCAATGGCCGCATGGACCAAGGGGATCCCGGTTGTCCTGCACCCTTTTTGGAGCACAAAGCGGTCCTCGATGCTGTCCAGGGCGTCGACAGCAATATCCGCCGGGGTGATGAGCTGGGTGCAGTTCGCCGGGTTCAGGCGCAGGGGATGAACAGAGACCTCCACCCCGGGATTGATTTCGTACAGCACGTTTTGCGCGGTCTGAGCCTTGGTCCTGCCCAGGCTGGAGTGAGTGCACAGGGCCTGCCGATTGAGATTGCTTTCCTCAAACCGTCCGGGATCGATGACAATCAGCCGGCCGATGCCCACCCGGGCCAGGGTAACCAGAACCTGTCCACCCAGCCCGCCCGCGCCGACAACGGCCACTGTGCTCATTGCCAGCCGCAGCTGTTCATCAAGGGACAGGGCCGGGCAGTTGCGCAGGTAGCATAAGGGGAGGACGCCCCGGGTAAGGGCGGTGCGATGGATGCAGGATACGGAGTGTCCGGATTGCCGGTGCAGGGCCAGGATCTGACTGTGGTCCAGGGTGGGGACCCTGTCCCTGGTTCCCGGAATGTGGACTGAGGCCGCCAGAGAGGCGATCCGGTCAGCCAGGGATGGATCCACGGCATTCGCATCATGGTCAAATGGCCCATTCATGCCAGTGCTCCTTGGAGTATGCTGTGCTTGAAGGGAAAAGGGACTTTGTAGAGCACTAGCATATTTTGGGCAGGGAGGGAATGCATTGATCAAAAAAAGGGAAGAGCAGGCCCGGGACCGGGGGAGAGTCCCGGGCCTGCCGGTGTTTATTTCCCGATGGAGTCGAACTGGGCCTGGATTTCAGTCGAGGGCTTTTTGTCCACCAGGCTGGTCACGATTGCGGCCAGGGCGCAGAGGATGAATCCGGGCAGTATCTCGTAGAGATCGAAGAAGCCGCCGGACAGGTTCTTCCAGACGATGACCGTGACAGCCCCGAGGACGATTCCGGCCAGGGCCCCGTTTCGGGTCAAGCGCCTCCAGAACAGGGATAAAAGGACAATGGGGCCGAAGGAGGCTCCAAAGCCGCCCCAGGCGTAGGCCACAAGATCCAGGACCTTGCTCTCCGGGTTGGCTGCCAGGGAAGTGGCTATCAAGGCCAGAATGATGACTGAAAATCTGCCGATCCAGACCAGCTCCTGGCGCTTGGCCTCTTTGCGCAGGATCTGTTTGTAGAAGTCCTCGGCAATGGCGCTGGAGCAGACCAAGAGCTGGGAGTCGACCGTGCTCATGATGGCCGAGAGGATGGCGGCCAGGAGTATTCCGCCGATCCAGGGATTGAACAGGAGCTGGACCAGGGAGATAAAGACTGTTTCCGAGTTGTCCAGGGGGGAGTTGGCAAAGTAGGCGATGCCGGCGAAGCCGGTGAAGATGGCCCCGAAGAGCCCGAAAACCATCCAGGTCATGCCCACCATCTGGGCCTTGGGCGTATCCTTGGCATAGCGGATGGCCATGAATCTGGCCAGGATGTGCGGCTGCCCGAAATAGCCCAGCCCCCAGGCCATGAGGGATATGATGGACAACAGGGTCATCCCGGAGAAGGCATCCAGGTATTCAGGGTCGATTTTTCCGGCCTTGGCCACGACATCTCCCCAGCTGCCCATGTTGTGAATGACGATCATGGGCACAATCAACAGGGCCAGAAACATGAGGGTCCCCTGGATAAAATCCGTCCAGCTCACAGCCATGAAGCCGCCCAGAAAGGTGTAGGAGACGATTATCAGCGATCCGACCCACAGGGCCACCTGATAATCCAGACCAAAGGTGCTTTCAAACAGAATAGCCCCGCCGACCAGGCCGGAAGAAACATAAATGGTGAAGAAGACGAGAATGACCACGGCGGAGATAACCCGCAGGACCCGGGAGGTGTCGTTGAACCGATTTTCCAGGTAGTCCGGGAGGGTAATGGAGTCGTTGGCCACTTCCGTATACTGCCGGAGCCGCTTGGCCACGAACTGCCAGTTCAAAAAGGCGCCGATGGACAGGCCTATGGCGATCCAGATATTGTTCATTCCCCCGGCGTACATTGCTCCGGGCAGACCCAGCAGAAGCCACCCGCTCATGTCCGAAGCCCCGGCGCTCAGGGCCGCCACCCAAGGATTGAGCCCCCGGCCTCCCAGGATATAGTCTGAAAGGTTTCTGGTCCGCAGATAGAAAAAGATTCCTATGCTCATCAACACCGCGAGATAGACAATAAAGGCGGTAAAGGTCGGTGCATCCATAATTACTCATCCCTCCCTTTTTTGATCAGCAGGTTGACCAAGGACAAGACCACGACCAGGGGCATGGGCACCATGAGCCAGAACCAGGTTGCCGCACTAAGAGTTGCATCTTCCATCGCACGAACCTCCTTCGCACTGTCCTGAGGTTTATGTTGGGTGTGCCCGGCTGATGAGCCGGGCACATCGGCCTGGGTGGAATTATGCAGTGGACTTCATGCCCAGCATCTGCATCAGGGCGTGCCTGGCTATATCCGGATTCTCCTTCAGCCTGCGTTTGGCATAGGGCAGCCAGGAGGAGCCGAATGGGACGTAGATCCGCAGGTTGTGGCCCTGGGAGGTGATGATCTCCCGCAGCTTTTCGTCGACCCCGAGCAGCATCTGGAACTCGTAGTCCCCGGGCTTGAGGTTGTGCTTGTCGATCAGGCGCATAGCCTCAAAGATCAGGACCGGGTCGTGGGTGGCAATCCCTACATAGGCCCTGTGTTCAAAGAGGCGCTCCAGGGCAAGGACATAATTGCGTCTGACCACCTCCGGGTGCTTGAACGCATGCTCCCGGGGCTCATTGTAGATCCCCTTGCACAGACGGATATTCATCGGACCTGAACTGAGATCGTCAATGTCCCGGACCGTCCGGCGCAGATAGGACTGGAGCACCGTTCCCACATGCGGGGCATATGCCTGCCGCAGCCGGCTGTAGAAGTTGATGGTCTGGGTTGTGCAGGAGATATCTTCCATATCGATGCGCACGAAGCTCTGGATGCTTTTGGCATAGGACACGATTTCTTCGATGTTGGCGTAGGCGAAGTCCTGATCCAGGTTCAGGCCCATTTGGGTGGGCTTGATGGACAGGTTGGCATCTATGCCGGTTCTGTGAATGGTCTTTAGAACCTCCAGGGCCTGGTTCTTGAACCAGGAGGCTTCACCCTTGGTGGATATGAACTCGCCGAGCACGTCGATGGTGGTCCGGATGCCCTGGGCGTTGAGCTTACGGGTGACCTGGACCGCGTCGTCCAGGGTGTCGCCGGCGATGTACTTTTTGGCAAAGATGCCCACAATCGGTCCGGGAACGAACATGATGGTCTTGGATACGGCATGGTTGAATAAGGACATGATGCTCACCTAACCTTGGTTTGGATTCTGGTCCACAACGCCCTGCATGTATGTCGTGAAGCGGTACACATGACTGGTGGCCAATCTTCTGGCCTGTTCAGCGTCTCCAGAGATGACGGCCTGCACAATGGCCCGCAGATCCTGGATGTTCTCCTGAATGGCGTCCGGGTCCATGACCAGGAACTGTTCGTAGTAGCGATCTATGTTCTCATGTATTGACTTGTGCACAAAGATGGAGATCGGATTGCTGCTGATAGTGGCCAGGTTCAGATGGATGGCCTTGTCCGCCTGCAGAAAGGAGCGGGTTCGGCCTGTGGTCCGTTCTGCGCAGGCAACGGCCTGATCCAGGAGATGCTTGAGATGTGCGGTCTCGGCCGAGCTGATTCGCCGGGCGGCGTTGGACGCGGCTTCGCCTTCGACTCCGGCCCTGAACTCAGCCAAATGGGCCAGAGACACCTTCTGGTGCCGGATGAGCAGGGCCAGGCTTTCGCTGACCGGCTCGTAGGACACGTCTTGAACCACGGCTCCGCCCCCGACCCCGAGCTTTATGTGCACCAGCCCCTTCTGTTCCAAGACGCGCAGGGCCTCCCGCAGGGTGCCCCGGCTGACCTGGAGCAGCTCCTTGAGCTCCCGCTCCGAGGGCAGGACATCTCCGGGCTGGAGCTTTCCGCTGAGGATGGCTTCCTGGATCTGGTCCACCACATCCTGGAAGATCTTGTTCTGCTTGGCTGCTCTGAACATACACCGGGGCCAGGGGGTTGAGGGTTTGCACGATACGCTGCATTGCTGCGGCATGGGTGCAGGGCGAAACGCGGTTGCCCGTTAGGCATGGGCTGCAAACTACCCTGCATGCCTGCCAAGGCGTAGGCACGCTTTCGCTAACGAAGCCTACAAAACGATTTCGATACCGACTGGGAGTGGCTCCCCAATCGGATCTTGATAACCCTGAGGATCACTGGCGCGAAGAATAAGCGTCCAGCGCATCCGTTTGTTGTGATTTTCTTTCTTCGGGTTCGTAATCGCTATCGGGATCGGGATCGGGATCGGGGTCCAAAAACTGAGGGTTCCTGCTGCACCAAATGACATATCCTTTCGATTTCGATACCGATCCCGATTTCGATTTGGATTATCCCAACTATTAACTAATACTAGGTTTTCATACCAAAGGGGGCAGGCACAGGCTGCTCTGCAGCTGTCTGTCTCGTCCCGATCCGTCCACATATGCCTGCGGCCTTGGTGTTTGGTACGCGGGTCAGGAGCACAGGCGCGGGACCGTAGATCCAGTGCTGTACATTGTTTAACTGATCTTGGAATATGTATAATGGTTTGACCTTTATGCTCAAAAAACGAGCCCCTGTCAAGGCCTGGCGGACAAAAAACGGCAGACGCCGAGGCGGCCGGACCAGGCGGAGGCTATGCCGGATCCGGGGCCCAGGCGGCCGGGTCCAGGTAGCTGAGAGCTTCCCCCACAGTGAACAGGGAGCCGGTGACCAGGATCAGGTCCTGGTCGCCGGCTGCGGCCCGGGCCGTATCCAGGGCCTTGGGCAAGGACGGGATCACGGTGTTCCTGGATGGGAGCCGTTCCGCCTGATCCCTGAGCTGAAAGGGGTCCATGGCCCGGGGGTACACCGGCCGGGTAAAGATGACCTGGCCGGCAAGAGGGAGGATGGAGCGCAGAATGGGCTTGGCCGCCTTGTCGGCCATGATCCCGATAACCAGGATAAGGCGGCGGTAGTTCGGATTTTCCCGCAGGCTTGCGGCCAAGGCGGCAATGGCCGCCGGATTGTGCGCTCCATCGAGCATGATCCGGGGCCGGCCGTCCATCAGGTGCATCCGGCCGGGCCAGACGGTCTGGGATACTCCTGTCCGGCGGGAGACGTCGGATACCAAGAAGCCCTTGTCTTCCAGGATTTCGCTGGCGGCCAGGGCCAGGGCGGCGTTCCGGGCTTGATGCCGTCCGGAGAGACCAAGGGGGACAGCTTTGAGCTCGGCATGCAGGCCGTGGTAGAAGAGCCGGCTGTCGCGCATCCTGGCCCGAAAATCACGGCCCAGCCGGTAGAATGGCGCGTCCTGCGCCCGGCACGTCTCCTGGATGCACTCCAGGACCTTGGGTTGGGAGGCAGCAGTGAGCACCGGGACCGATGGTTTGATGATTCCGGCTTTCTCCCTGGCCACTTGCAGCAGGCTGGAGCCCAGGTACTCCTGATGTTCCATGGAGATGGAGGTAATCACGGACACCAGAGGATGGATCACGTTGGTGGCGTCCAGCCTGCCGCCCATGCCGGTTTCCATGATAACGATATCCGTGTTCCGGCGGGCGAAATACAAAAGGGCCATAACGGTCACGGCTTCAAAAAATGTCGGCGGCTCCCTGGGATCAAAGACCTCCATGACGGTATGCATCAGGTCGGCGGCCTGGTCCTGGGGTATTTCCCGGCCGTTGATCTGAAAGCGTTCAGTGAACCGGACCAGATGGGGCGAGGTGTACAAGCCGACATTGAGTCCTGCGGAACGCAGGATCTGGGCCAAGAAAGAGGCCACAGAGCCTTTGCCGTTGGTCCCGGCTATATGCACGAAGTGCTGTCCCTGCTCCGGATTTTCGAGCCGGTCCAGGAGGGCTGAGGTGGAGGACAGCCCGAACTTGATGCCGAACTTTTGCAGAGCGTAGAACTCGTTGAGGCAGGCGGCGTATGAGGGATTGGTTCCGGTCATGACGATACTCCAGGCTGGGGAAGGCGGTGGCTTGCACTTCCCGGCGGTGATGGTTAGCGTCGGAGTGCGGGGCGGTACGCTGGGCCTGGCCATGAGCCTGATCCAGGCCGCTTGGTTGTAGCAAGAGGGCGCCCGGCTGCGCAAGAGGGAACACTGGGATATGCAATTCGTCGGTTTATGGATATGAGTGATCTGGTCGTGGATGATCTGGAGATAGAGATCGGCAAACAGGGCGCCCGGGAGCATGCCAAGCTGAGCTATCCAGTCCGGTACGGCCGGTATTCGGAGATTCGATCCCGGGATTATGTATTTCAGTTCAACCTGAACGGGGAGCCCAGGTTCCTGTCCGGCAGAAACAGCAGGTGGCCTCATCCGGCGGAGTGGCTGAAGCGCACCCTGGGCAATGACTGGGTCTACTATTTTTCCGGGGGCTACACCAATGTCTATGACTGCCTGGGGGAGTACTATGTCCCGTGCTTTTCCTATTCGTCGAACTCCTTATGGACCAGGGATCCGTTTCAGGATCCAGAGGTCAAGCAGGGGCTTGCGGCCTGGGCCTGGGTGCGGAAAAGGGCCGGACAGCTGGTCCGCGACAGGTCCCTGTCCCCGGAGGTGCGGGATTTTCTGGAGCAAGTGGCCGGGAACAGTCCTTCTCGGCTGTGGAGCAAGGCCCTGCGCCTGTTTGCCCTCCTTCAGGGCAGGGTCAGCGTCTTGCCTCCGGACAGCCGGCACGTGGACTACGATGTCCTGCCGGTGAATATATCCGACGGATGCCTGTATAACTGCGGGTTTTGCAGCGTCAAGTCCAGACACGGATTTCAGGAGCGGAGCAGGGACAATATCCGGGAGCAGATCCTTGGCCTGCGGCAGCTGCTGGGACCGGACCGGATCAACTACAACGCGGTGTTTTTCGGTCAGCACGACGCCCTGAACTCCAGTCCGGATCTGATCCGGGAAGCGGCTCTGGAGGCCTTTTCCGGTCTGGGCCTGGAGGATTCCATCCTGGCCAACCGGTACCTGTTTCTGTTCGGAAGCGTGGACTCCCTGCTCCGGGCCGGTCCGGAACTGTGGGCCGGATTGCAGGAGCTGCCCTATTATGTGTATATAAATATCGGTCTGGAGTCCGGGGATCAAGAGACCCTGGACCGTATCCGCAAGCCCATCCGGTCCGATCAGGTCCTTGCGGCCTTTAAACGGATGCTGGAGATCAATCACACAGTCCCAAATGTTGAAATAACGGCTAATCTGCTCATGGATTGGGATATGCCGTCCGGGCATTGGCAGACACTGGGCCAGATGACCCGGGACTGCTCATCCCGGCCGCTGTCCAAGGGGGCTGTCTATCTCTCCCCCCTGAGCCGCCGGCGGTCCAAGGAGCAGATACGCATGTTTCAGAGGTTGAAGCGGCAGAGCAGGATCCCTTTGTATCTGTACCTTATCCAGCGGCTGTGAGCAGGCCTGAAAAAGGCTTGGCCGGGTACAGCCGGGTGGTGCGCGGGCATAGAGGGCCTGTCTGAAATGCATGGGAAAGGTTCGATAGCTACGGCGTGCGCGCCAAGGAGGATTGTATGGCTGAGCATCCACTGGCCGGGAAGCAGGCTCCGGAGAGCATGCTGATCAATGTCCCCCGGTTGATAACGTCCTATTTTCACAGCCACCCGTCTGCGGAGCTCAAAGCAGAGCAGGTGGCGTTCGGCACCTCCGGGCATCGGGGCAGCTCCCTGCGGAAGAGCTTCAATCAGCATCATATCCTGGCCATCACCCAGGCCATATGCGAATACCGCAAGGCCCAGGGGATCTTGGGCCCCCTGTTCGTCGGGTTCGATACCCACGCCTTGTCCGAGCCCGCCTTTGAAACCGCCCTGGAGGTGTTGGCGGCCAACGGGGTCCAGACCGTTGTGCAGCAAAACAGGGGGTATACGCCTACTCCGGTCATCTCCCGGATGATCCTGGACTGGAACCGGGATCAGGACAAGGCCCGGGCGGACGGGATCGTGATCACCCCCTCCCACAACCCTCCTGAAGACGGAGGAATAAAGTACAATCCCCCGCACGGCGGTCCGGCGGGTACCGAGGCCACGGCCGCCATCCAGGATCGGGCCAACGCCATACTGGGCAAAGGGCTGGCCGACGTTCGGCGGATGCCTGTGGACCGGGCCTTGCAAGCCGAAACGACCCACCACCTGGACATGGTGGACCCCTATGTCCAGGGGTTGGCCGGGATTGTGGACATGCAGGCCATCGCCTCCTCCGGGCTGGCCCTGGGAGCCGATCCTCTGGGCGGATCCGGCCTGGAGTTCTGGGACCGTATAGTCTCCAGGTATGGGCTGAACCTGGAGGTGGTCAATCGACGGATTGATCCCACCTTTGCCTTCATGCCTGTGGACAAGGACGGGGTCATCCGGATGGACTGCTCCTCCCAGGCCGCAATGGCAGGGCTGATCACCATGAAGGACCGTTTCGACCTGGCCTTCGGCAATGACCCCGACTTCGACCGCCACGGGATAGTGACCGGAAAGGGACTGATGAACCCCAACCACTTTTTGTCCGTCTGCGCCCAATATCTGTTTGAGACCAGAACCAGATGGCCAGCCCATGTGGCCCTGGGCAAGACCGTGGTGACCAGCTCCATGCTGGACAGGGTGGCCGATAGGCTGGGCCGGGAGCTGGTGGAGGTACCGGTGGGCTTTAAGTGGTTTGTCTCCGGGCTGCTCTCCGGAGAGATCGGCATGGGCTGCGAGGAGAGCGCCGGGGCCTCGTTCCTGCAGTTCGACGGGTCGGTATGGACCACGGACAAGGACGGCCTGGTCATGAACCTCTTGGCGGCAGAGATGACGGCGGTCCGGGAGAAGGACCCGGCCGAGCTGTACGCCGACCTGGAAGCCGAGCTGGGATCGCCGGTCTATGTGCGAGTTGACGCCCCGGCCACCGGGGCCCAGAAAGCGAGCCTGAAAAAGCTTTCCCCGGAGCACGTACAGACCCGGACCTTGGCTGGGGAAGAGATTCTTGCTACCTTGACCGCAGCCCCCGGTAACGAGCAGCCCATCGGCGGGCTGAAGGTGATGACCCAGAACGGGTGGTTCGCGGCCCGGCCTTCGGGAACCGAAGAGATATACAAGATTTACGCTGAGAGCTTTGTGGGCCGGGAGCATGTGGAACGCATCGTCCGCGAGGCCCAGGAACTGGTCGACTCGGTGATCGGCTGAGTCCGGATCAGGCCCTGGCCCTGCAGGCGGCTCCCAGCGTGTCCAGGGCCTGAGCGGCGGCACCCCAAACAGAGATGGGCCCGTCCTGAACGGGAGATGAAGGAAGCATGACCATGAGATTTGGACGCAACGACCCCTGTCCCTGCGGCAGCGGACTGAAGTACAAGAAGTGCTGTCTGGGCAAGGAGGGGAGCCAGCCCGGCATGGACAAGGACGCCTATTACAAAAAGTACAAGATACGTCTCAAGGAGCCCGATGATATCGAGGGCATCCGACGGGCCGGAGACCTGGTGGTTGCCACCCTGGACCAGGTGGAGAGGCATATCCAGCCCGGAATATCCACCGAGTTCCTCAATACCCTGGTCCACGACTACACCCTCAGACACGGGGCGACCCCTGCACCCCTGAACTACAACGGGTTTCCCAAAAGCGTGTGCATTTCGGTGAACGAGGTCATCTGCCACGGGATTCCCGGGGAGCGTGTGCTGCAGGAAGGGGATATTGTGAATGTGGATGTTACGTCCATCCTGGGCGGATACTACGCGGATGCGAACAAGACCTTCTGTGTCGGCCGGGTCGGCCCGGAAGCGGACAAGATCGTCCGTGTCGCCCGCCGGGCCCTGAGCAAGGGGCTGGAGCAAGTCTTTCCGGGAAACAGAGTCGGAGACATCGGGTGGGCGATCCAGGAATGGGCCGAGGGGCAGGACTGCTCGGTGGTCAGGGAAATGGTCGGCCACGGGGTGGGATTTCAGTTTCACGAGCCCCCGCAGATTCCTCATTTCGGCCGCAAGGGGCAGGGGATCCCTCTGGTCCCGGGCATGGTGTTCACCGTGGAGCCGATGATCAACCTTGGGCGCCGGGAGCTGCGCATCCTGGACGACAACTGGACGGCAGTGACCAAGGACGGGTCCCTGTCAGCCCAGTTCGAACAGACCATTGTGGTGACCACTACCGGGTACGAGAGCCTGACCCCGTACCCGCTCTAAATGCATTTCTTGGGGGATGCTGTTTTGCGGCCCGGCCCCCGACTGCCCTGGAGACAGCCGCAGGGCCCTGTCAACACGCAAAAGGCTGGAGCCAGGGTGTTGGCGGGGCCCTAGTCGTAGTCCACAGCGCTGAAGCGCATGAGCTTGTTCCAGGTATGGGCGGATTCAATGCGCCGCACGGTGCCTGTCCGGCCGCGCAAGACCAGGGAGGATGTCGTGGCCCCTGCCCCACTGTAGCTCACCCCGGGGAGGAATGTCCCGCCGGAGATGCCGGTGGCGGCGAAGAAGACATCGTCGGCCCGGATGAGGTCGCTTCCGGTGAATATCCGGTCGAAGTCCGCCCCCTGGGCCACAAGGGCCTCTTTCTCATCATTTTTCTGCGGGTCCAGGCGGCAGAGCATCTCGCCGCCCATGGCCTTGATGGCGCAGGCTGAGAGCACCCCCTCCGGGGTTCCCCCGGTGCCCATAAGCACATCCACGTCCGAGGTGGGATCCACGGCCATTAAGGCCCCGGCCACGTCGCCGTCGGTATGCAGCTGGATCCTGGCTCCGGCCCGGCGTATCTCCTCGATCAGCCCGGCATGCCTCGGCTTGTCCAAGACAAAGACCATGAGGTCGTCGATGTCCTTCTCCAGGCACCGGGCAATCGAGCGGAGATTCTCTTCCACCGAGGCCGTGAGATCGACCTGGCCCTTGGCCGCTGCCGGCACCACCAGCTTTTGCATGTAGTAGCTCTGACCGGGGGTAAACATGCTGCCCCCAGGGGCCAGGCCCACAACCGAGATAGCGTTCGGCCGGCCGTAGGCCAAAAGATTCGTTCCCTCCACCGGGTCCACGGCAACATCCACCTGCGGACCCTGGCCGGTTCCAACCTCTTCTCCATTGTACAGCATCGGGGCTTTGTCCTTCTCTCCCTCCCCGATGACGATGGTTCCCTGGATATCCAGGCCGCTGAAGGACAACCGCATGGCGTCTACAGCAGCTTGGTCTCCATTCTTTTTGTCCCCGCGGCCCAACCAGCGGGCAGAAGCCAGGGCGGCGGCCTCAGTGACCCGGACCAGGTCCAAGGCCAGGTTGCGTTGGGGAATTTCAGCATTCATAGCGAACGACTCCTCCCTGATGTGCATTCATCTCTTCGGCGAAGGGGCAGGCAGCTGCACTGTTCATGCACCGAGAGCTTGAGGACGCAGCGATCACCCCTGCCCGGCAACGGAGTCGATCAGCTCGACCCGCTTCTGGTGCCGCCCCTGCTCGAACCCGGTACGGACAAAGACATCCAGAATGGCCAGGGCCACATCGTCGCCCACGACCCTGGCCCCAAGGCACAGGATGTTCGCATTATTGTGCATCCGGGCCATCCGGGCCATGTATTCATTGGTGCACAGCGCGGCCCGGATGGATGAGAACCGGTTGGCGGTCATGGACATCCCGAGTCCGGTCCCGCAGATCAAAAGGCCGAGCTGGCCCTTTGTTTGCACCGTGCGGCAGACCTCGGCCGCAAAGACCGGATAATCACAGCTGGCTTCCGAGGTGGTTCCCAGATCGGTACAGGTCCATCCCTGGTTGTGCAGATGACGGATGCAGAGGTGCTTCAGGCCCAAGCCCGCATGATCGGAGCCGCAGTACATGGTGGTAATGTTCATGGGGGTCCCTTCAGGAGGCGGGTTCGGCATGCTGGTCCTCGGCCTGTTCCAGGCCCCACTTCCGGCAGCGCTTGACGATCAGGTCCTGGCGCAGGTCAGAGAGTTCCTGGCGCAGGAAGCTGAGCTCCTTGTCCAGAAAAGCAATCTGTTTCCGGCAGAGTTCAGCCTCTTCCGCATCCTTGGCTTCCGAGGCCGAAAGCCGGCCCAGCTTCTGGTACTCCCGGCCCAGTCTTTTTTCCAGCTGCCTGATTTCCACAGAGCGCAGAAAACGGACCACAGACCAGCGAAGCTCGCTCCAGATAAGCTTCAAGGTCAAGGGGATCGCTTCCAGGGTGGAGACAGTGTGCCGCTTGGTGGCGTTGACGATCTGTTCTGTCATACTCGGTCCTCCAGACAGATGATGGTTATTCCCCCAGGGGCACACGGGGCGTGCCTTCGGGCAGGGGGAGGGACAGGGCGTTTTCGGGCCATGGAAAGGACCGGAAACGCAGTTCTTTGATCCGGAGCAGGGCTGTATGCGTATCAGTCTTCAGGCGATAGGAGTGGGCGGTGGCAGGGCGGCCGTTGATCTGCTCATAGTCGTCGACCTGCAGGGTCCAGGGATAGGGCCGTTGGCCGCTCATGGATATGATTCGGCCCTGGCGGTCCACGCGCATGGACTGGACCGGGCCGGAAGCTGCAAAGCCAAAGGTGGTCCCTCCATCGGCCCCGGCTTCGGCCTGAGCGTAGGACGGGGGAAGGGCGGCCGCCGCCTGGCCGGTGAGGATGAGTGCCAGGTCCTGCAGGCCCAAGGGACAGGCAAAGGCCAGGGCCTTAAGTGCCTGCCTGGAGCTTCGGGCCGTGTAGGCCGTTTCCCGGCGGGGATAGTAAGCCAGAACCTCGTCCTCGGCGATCCGGAGCATAGATACTGTGATTCCCAGTCCGGCCTTGAGGTCCATGCGCAGGGGGAGCCCGGGGCTGCCCCAGAGCTCAAGCGTGCTGCGCTGACCGGTCTTTGGCCCGGAGTAGTTGAGGCTGGCCTTGAGCCAGAAGGGAGCCTTTTCCCTGGAGGCGTGCATATCCTTGAACCTGCTCCAGACCTGTTCAGGGTCGGGGGCAGGCAGGGGTATCCGGGGGCCGGGTCCGGCGGCGCAGGCCTGGAGAAAGGCGGCCAGGAGCACAAGGCCGAGGGCACGCCACTTCAGTCTACTGTGTTTCCGGATCATTGTGCTTGTCCACAGCCTGCAGCTTGTTGCGCAGGCGCTGGGGATGCTCAGGGTTGAGGGCAAGGGCTTTGCGGTATCCCCTGCGCGCCTGCTTGAGTTCGTGCACGGCCCGGGCGATATCTGCGTAATGCTCCCAAATGACCGGGTCATCGGCTACCAGGGCCACAGCGTTCTGGATGCTCTCCCAAGCCTTTTCGTTCTGGCCAACTGTGTACTGGTACCAGGCCAGGGAGTCAAGATAGTACCCGTTTTCCGAATCCAGGGCCAAGGCCTTCTCGATCAGGATCCTGGCCCGATCCAGGCTTTGCCCCTGCTCGACCAGGGTGTAGCCCAGGAAGTTCAAGGCCTGGGCGTGTTCCGGATCCTGGCTGATGATGGCCTCCATGTGGGCCATGGCCTTGGGGATCTCGTCCAGTTCATAGTCGACCACTCCGAGCTGGAAAAGAAGCTCGGGATCATCCGGAATTGCCCGCAGCCCGCGAACCAGGGTCTCCCTGGCCTGCGTCAGCTGGTTCTGCTCCCGGAGGATTCGCGCGTGCAGGGAGTAAAAGACCGCCAGGTCCGGATACTCTTTTTGGCCCTGTTTTGTAAGCTCCAGGGCGGCCTGGGTGGAGCCCTGCTCCCAGAGGAGCTGAGCGCGAAGGGCCAGAGCCCGGGGATAGATGTCCGAGGCTGCGGGGATGTTGCCCAGGAAATGCAGGGCCTGGTCCGGGGCGTTGTCCAGCTCCAGGGCCAGGACGGCCTTATACAGCAGTCCCCGGGGTGAGCTCCCGGCTTCCGGAGGGGCTTGCTCCAGCACCGAGGCTGCTTGGCTGTAGAAGCCGTTGTGCACGAACAGTCCTACCCCGGGCAGGAGGGTCTGGCCGGAACGGCTGCGGTTCAGAAGCAGATTCACGGCCTGGTTCGGGTCATTGAGCTTGAGGTGTATCTCCACCAGCCGCAGCAGGATCTTGGAGCTGTCTTCCCCCAGGTCCAGAAGTGTGGTGTAGGCCTGTTGTGCAGCCACCAAATCCCGGCTGAGCTCGTATTGATAGCCGAGCTCGGCCCAGGCCTTGCGAAATGAGGGATTCAGCTCCGTGGCCCGTTCCAGGTGGGTGATGGTCTGCTCCCGGTTGTCCAGGCTTTCGTGGGCCTGGGCCAGGAGGTAGTGCATATTGGCCGTCCGGGCCTGGTCCGGAATGCTGTGCAGGACGTCCAGGGCCCTGGAGGGTTGGCCCTGCTGCAGGAGGTAGTTGGCCAGGTGGGAGCGAAGGGACCAGTCCTTGGGATGCTCTTGCAAAAGGCGCTCAACCAGATCAGCGGCTTGGGAGTCGCTGTCCTGGGTCCACAGGGTACGGATAAGGGCCAGGGTCAGCCCGGGGTGATCCGGTGTCCGGCGGAGTCCTTCTCTGGCCGTTTCCGCTGCCTGGGCGTAATCCTTGCGCCTCCACAGGTAGCGGATCTTTTCCAGGTAGAGCTCGGGGGCCGGATCCAGCTCAATGGCCGTATTCAATGCCTGGAGGGCCTGGGATCCGCTTTGCTGCAGATAGCGCAGATAGGCGTGGGTGGCCCGGGCCTGCTTGGACAGGGACGGAGCGGGGGCCACAGGTGACCGGGACGGGGAGGTGCCGGAGGCAGAGCAGCCGGAGAGGCCCGCTCCCAGACCAATCAGAAGACATGCAAGCAGGATGGGGGGGTAAAGAAAGCGCATAGGCGTTAGGTGCACAGCTTTTTCATCCGGCGGTACAGGTGGTGGCCGATGTGCAGTCCGCAGGAGATGAATTCCGGGCCGTAGATCTTTCCGGTCTGGGTCCGGAAGGTTTCGGTTATGGACTGGATGAACTCCAGCCCCTGGGGGAAGCGTTCGACGACCTGGGTCAGGGGCCAGTCCTCGTAGTCGCATATTTCCCACAGGGTGGTCACAAAATTGTCCGGTCCCCACCGGAACTTGTCCCCATCGTACAGGGCGCTGTTCATAAGGTCTGCGGCCGGATCGGCTGCAGGCTCGTACCGGGTGAAGGCCTCGTGATTGGCGATGGCCGCGGCGATCATATCCTTGTCCTGAGCGGAGAGGGGGTAGTCCTGCAGGATGGTCCGGCTCAGCTCTGCACCCTGGCGGGCGTGCTCCTGCTCCAGCCGGCAGGTGTCGTGGAGCAGACCGGCGATTTGGGTCAAGATCACAAGATGTCTGCTGAAGGTAATATCCCAGGCCGCTGTCTCGGCCAGGATCAGGGCTCCGGCTTCTACGGCCACCGTCTTGCTGTGCTCTATGCCATGTCCGTAGGCATCGTTGAGCAAAGGGATGGCGTCTTCCCGGCACCTCTGGATCAAAGGATGATCGAAAAAGAGCTCCCGGGAATGGGCCAGCTCGGGGGCGAAGTGATCGTAGAACCGGGGAAGATTCTGACTTTTCAGTTCCTTGGCTTCCAGTTTGAGGTTGTGCAGAGAGTTATTCATGGCTGATCCAGTCTGGTGAAAAATCTTCAATAGATTCAGAAAGATGTCCTCGGAGCTTCTGCAGCAGGCGGGCCTCGATCTGACGGACCCGTTCCCGGGTGATCCCGTACTCGTCCCCGATTTCCCGCAAGGTGATCGGGTTCTGGGCCAGAAGACGCTCGTTGAGGATGCGCTTTTCCTTATCGTTCAGCTTGGGGATCAGGGTCTTGATGTGGGTCCGCAGGTGATCGGATATCTCTTCCTGGGCCAGGCGGTCCTCAATGCTGGCTTCCAGGGCCGGGAGGAGGTCCATGCGCGTGGTGCTGGTGTCCTCGCTGAAGGGACTGTCCAGGGACAGATCGCTCTGGCCCATGCGCATGGACATCTCTTCCACGTCTTCCTTGCTCACATCCAGGCTTTTGGATAAGGTTTCGGAATTGGGGTCAAAGCCCAGGTTTTCCAGCCGCTGGCGCTCTTTGCCCAGGTTGTAGAACAGCTTGCGCTGGGATTGGGTGGTCCCGATCTTGACCATCCGCCAGTTGTCCATGATAAACTTAAGGATATAGGCCTTGATCCAGAACGCGGCATAATAGGAGAACTTGATCCCCCGGTCCGGATTGAACTTCTGCACGGCCTTCATCAGGCCGATATTGCCTTCTTGAATCAGCTCCAGGACGTTCTTCATCCATTTGCGCTGGAATTCCATGGCGATTTTGACCACCAGGCGCAGGTGGGAGGTGATCAGCCGGAAGGCGGCCTGATGGTCGTTGTCCTCGTGAAACCGTCGGGCCAGCTCGAACTCTTCATTGGCCTCCAGGGGGGGGAAGGCATTGATCTCCCGCAGATACATCTGCAGAGCGTCCTGGGTGCGCAGTTCCCGGCCCGGACTGGGCACCGGCAGGTTCAGCGGCGCCGGGTCCTTGTCCTGAGTCGATGCCTGCTCTTCAGTGTCGGCCAGGCTTTCTGCGTCCTCCGCGCTCAGTTCCTGTTCGTTCAGGTCCAGGTCCAGGTCCTGATTCTCTTGATCCTGGGACTGTTCCTCGCTGTTATGGGCGGTATGTGTCTTTTCTGTCATGGCGGTATACCCCGTCTTAATGGGACAAGGTTTGCTCCCATAGGGTAGGATTTTTATTTGTCATTTTCAATGATTTTCAGTATGGGATTTCCTTTTTCACCTGCAAGCCGTCCCCATGGGTGTGACATATGCATTCTTTGTTCTTGCGCAAGGCAAATATCCAAGATGTTCAAGGGATCCACAGGCTGTTGATGACCTTTTCCCGGCAAGGGCTCCTTCTGCCCCGTTCCTACAGCGAACTGTACAAGCACCTGCGCGACTTTTTTGTCCTGGACAGCGACAACGGGATTCAAGGATGCTGCGCGTTAACCATCACCTGGGAGAACCTGGCTGAAATCCGGTCCCTGATTGTCAGCGACGCATTCCAGGGGCAGGGCTGGGGACGGCGGCTGGTGGATGCCAGTCTGAGTGAAGCCCTGACTCTTGGGGTGTATAGGATTTTTACATTGACCTACCAGACGGAATTCTTTTATAAAATGGGATTTGAAGTGGTGGAGAAAGATGTTTTGCCCCAGAAGATCTGGGCGGACTGCTTGAACTGCCCGAAGTTTCCCGACTGCTGCGACGAGGTGGCCATGCTGGTGGATCTGTAAATGCTGCCTCCGGCTGTGCCTTGGGTACAGCCCGGGGCTGAAGGTGTCTGCAAGGGGAGAAAATGCCTTCCGATTCCATGCACTGTCTTTTCGATTCCCGGACCATTGCGGCCAGGGTCAGCGAGCTGGGGGCAGCCATTGATCACGCCTATTCCCGGGCCCAGGCCCCTTTGGTGGCCGTCTGTGTCCTGAAGGGAGCCTTTGTCTTTTTCGCCGATCTGATCCGCCAGATGCAGACCCCGCTGGAGTTGGACTTTGTCCGCCTGGCCAGCTACGGTCAGCAGACCACCCGGCAGGAGAAGGTGCATTTCAGCAAGGACATAGAGGTGTCCGTCCAGGGCAAGCATGTGCTCATTGTCGAGGATATTGTGGATACCGGACATACCCTGGCCTACCTGAAGCAGGTCTTCCAGGCCAGGAGGCCGTCAAGCATAGCTGTCTGCTCCCTGATCCACAAGACCGGGCGGAGGGAAATCGACCTGCCGGTTGATTTTTACGGGTTTGCTCTGGATAAGGGGTTTGTGGTTGGATACGGGCTGGACTGCGCTGAGGCGTATCGGCAGCTGGACGCCATCTACGAGCTGACTGAACCCGCATCCGCACCCCGCGGCTGAGCATCCCGGCTGTGCCGGCCCCATTCTCCACCAAACCGTGCCACGGGAGAGTTATGATCATCGCCTGCCCCCAATGCCGTACAAAATACCGCGTCTCGGACGAGAAAGTCAAACCCGAGGGAAGCGGGGTCCGGTGTACCAGATGCGGTCATGTCTTTACCGCCTATCCGGAGGACGACATTTCAGCCGAGACTTCGGCTGAAAGGGGACCATATGGTGAAGGCCCGGGTCCTGGAAACAACGGCGGGGAGTCGATGCTCCCCGGGCGCGGCTCCGGTCCGTCCCGGCCGGGGAAACGCAGGACCGCGGTCCTTCTGCTTGTGATCCTGGCCCTTCTTGCGGCCCTGGCGGTGTATGTCTTCTGGCCCTCGCTGCAGACCATGGGGCCGTCCGGAGGGGCTCAGAAACAGGACGGGATGGCCCTGAATCACAAGGCTGAAGAATCGGCTGATGCCGAGGATATTGCCCTTCGCGACGTTCGGCAGTATATGGTGGAAAACGAGCACATGGGCCGCATTCTGGTCGTTGAAGGGCGGGCGGAGAATACCTCGGATCAGGCCAGGCAGAAGGTGCAGATTTCTGCTTCCCTGTTCGACCGGGATGGACACAAGATCCAGGAGAAAGTGTTTCTGGGCGGGAATACCGCCTCGGTGTACGAACTGCAGACCTTGAGCCGGGAAGAGCTGGAGGCGGCTTTGTCCGCCCCGGCCGGGGTCCTGGCCAACAACTCTCATCTCCCGCCACAGCAGAAGGTCGACTTTATGACCTTCTTTGCCGACTATCCGGACCACGTCGCTGAGTTCAGCCTGAAGGTCATCCAGGCCAGGGTCGCAGAAAAGCCAAGTCCACAGGCCGAATAACGGCCCAGGCGCTCAAGTCGGCTTTGGGACCTGGACTTGATGATCCCTATCCGCGGCAAGGCCGCTGGCTGTGGTTTGTATGAAGCACAAAAGACATTTCGAATGCCGTGAATGTGGAGCCAGGACCGCTCAGTGGCAGGGGCAGTGCCCCACGTGCGGTCAATGGGGGACCATCGCCGAGATCAGCCAGGAGGCCAAGAGCGCTTCTGAGGCGGCTCCGGCCGGCCGGCCGGCAAGCCTGGACCAGGTGTCCATCCAGGGCCGGGAATGGATATCAACCGGTTCCGCCGCTGTGGACGCCTTTCTGGGCCAGGGGCTGATGCAGGGCTCCGTCCTGCTCATGGGCGGAGCCCCGGGGGTGGGCAAGTCGACCTTTCTTCTCCAGCTCATGGGCTCCCTGGAGCAGCAAGGATGCCGTCCGGTGTATATTTCCGGGGAGGAGTCCCTGCCCCAGCTCAAACAGCGGGCTGACCGGCTGGGGCTGCAGGGCCGGGGAATCCTGGCCCTGAGCTCGACCCGCCTGGCCGATGTCCTGGCCTGTCTGAGCCAGGACCGCGCTCCGGAAGTGATCATTGTCGACTCGATACAGACCATGACCAGCGAGGAGTGTGAAGGCGGAGCAGGCAGCGTGTCCCAGGTGCGCACCGTAGCCGCGGCCCTGATCGAAGCGGCCAAGACCAGAGGGATCTGCGTCATCCTGGTCGGGCACATTACCAAGGATGGACAGATCGCTGGGCCGAAGCTGCTGGAGCATATGGTGGACAGCGTGCTGGCCATGGAGGGGGACGGGAACAATGATTTCCGTATCCTGCGGGTGGTCAAGAACCGGTATGGGCCCACCAGCAACATCCTGGTCCTGAAGATGGTGCACAAGGGGCTGCAGATTGTGCACGATCCGTCCACCTTTTTTCTTCGGGCCAGGGATGCGTCCCTGTCCGGCAGTGCCCTGGTCATGGCCCTGGAAGGGCAGCGGGCCCTGGCGGTGGAGGTCCAGGCCCTGGTGACCGAGAGCTTTGGCCCAATGCCCAAGCGGACCTCGGTGGGGTTTGACTCCAACCGTCTGAATCTGCTCCTGGCCATTGTGGAGAAGCGCCTGCAGCTTCGACTGGGGGCAATGGATGTCTATGCCAAGATCGGCGGCGGATTGAAGATGGAGGAGCCGGGGCTGGACCTGGGGCTGGTGGCCGCCGTGCTCTCCTCGTATTACGACCGGCCCCTGCCGGAAGGGGCGGTGTTCTGGGGAGAAGTGGACTTAAGCGGTCAGATCCGGCCAATTGCCGGGCACGACCTGCGGCGCAGACAGGCGGCATCCCTGGGATACCATCCCGTGGTCTGCCCGGCAGGCGGTGACCGCTCCTCCCAGGCCTCGTCGCCGGGGCGAACAACCCTGCCCATAGCCAACATCCGGGATATGACCCGCCTCTTTTCCCCCTAGCTTCTCCCGGCCCAGAGCAGGCGCCGCCGGCCGGAAAGAGGCGGTGGACCCGCGCTATCCCGGCTGGCGGGCTCGGGCCCTTATCCCTGGAGAAAGGGAGGGACCGGGCGCATGAGGCTCAAGACTTCGCTGTAGCTCAGATCGTTGAGCCGAAAGTCCGGGGCCTCGGAGTTGAGCCCGGAATAGTACTGCATGAGGATCATATACCTGCGGACCAGCTCAGGGATCAGGAAGTGGGTGCGCACATGCTCCCTGGCCTGCTCGCCCATGCCCTGGGCCTCCTCAGGATGGGTCAGCAGATAGTCCAGGCGCTGGACAATGGATTCCACATCCAGGGGATCGACCAGAAACCCGGTCTGGCCGTGGGCGATCTGGGTGGCTATCCCCCCGACCTTGGAGCCGATGACCGGAGCTCCCTGCCACATTGCTTCCGTAACCACCAGGCCGAAGCCCTCCTTGGTAGAGACGTGGACAAAGACCCGGGCCAGGTGCATCAGGGCGCCGACAACCTCGTCATTGTCATCCACATTGACCCAGAAGATGATGTCCGGGTCACCATCGGCCTGCTCCTGAAGCTTCTCCAGCATGGCTCCGCCCTCCGGGTCGTCGGAGGCGGTGTTGCCGACAAAAATCAGGTAGGGGGCCGGATCGGGCTTGACCCGGCGTTTGTATTCCTGAAAGGCTGAAATGATTGTGGACTGGTTTTTGTGGATGTCGTAGCGGGAGATGGCCGCCACGATCGGCCGCTCCGGGTCCACGCCGTGGGCGGAAAACAGGCTGTCCAGGGTGCTCAGGGCTTCCTGATCCGACCTGTGGCGGTTTTTGGGGGCCAGGGGATTGATGCAGGGATAAATCTGGTACAGGGGGATCTGCAGGCCCGGGCCGATGAACTCCGGAATAGTGAAGATGGCTCCGGCGCAATGGTTGATGTAGGGCAGCAGGAAGCGCCAGACGATTTCGCTCGGGGCTGAGGTGTCGATGTGACAGCGCCAGAGGATGTTGCCGAAGATCAGGCCGTTCATGACCATGGCCGCGGGCTGGGGGTCGTGAATAACCACCAGGTCGGAGGCAATGAAGGTGTTCTTGGCGTTCTCGTCAATGGTGTTCAGGTAGGCCTGGAAGATCTCCTCCAGTCCGATGGGCAGCTCCATGCCCTGGAGCATGTTGTGAAACTTTTTGGTGACCTGAAAGAAATTGTCATTGCCCCGGATCACGTGCCAATGGGCATTGATCCCCAGGCCCAGGGCCAGGGGAACGGCGCTGGACAGGATCTCGGCCACACCGCCGCCGATCAGGGTGGAGTTGACGTTGGTCCACCCTTTGCCCTCCAGTGGCGCTGCGGTCTGCTTCAGGGCCTCGACCCGGGCATCGCCGATATAGGGAGCAAACTCTTCCGGCTTGTAGATATGCTCGGGGTGAAAGGTCTCCAAAGTCGTGACGTGGGTGGGGCCTGTGTTTTGCTGCATGGGTGAACTCCGCTTCATCCTTGGGTTCAAAAGGAATGTGCAGTGGGAGTCCCTCTGGGGGGACCGGCACGCATGACGGCTGAGAAATCAAGCCTATACGCAGCATATCCCATGAGATTGAGCAAAGCAAGCAGATAGGGATCTGATTGCTTCGGGGGAAGGAAAAAGAGGCTGTCCGGAGCAAGAGGGGATCTGTACCCATCGAGGTACAGCCCGATCTCCAAGCCGTCGGGGGAGACCCAGGACAGATGCAGGCTTTTGGGGACCAGGGTCTCTCCGGCAGAGCGGGGGCGGTTGGGTGCTGTGCCCTCCCCGCCGGCACCCAGGCTTTGATGCATGGACACAAGCTCGGTTCTGGACAGGGAGGGGGTAAGCAGGTGCTCCCTGGGCGGGATATGCAGGGCATTTTCGGGGGAGCCGGCGGCCTTCTCCGGGGGCAGGATGGTGATGTCCTGTCCCTGCAGATAGCCGAGGAGCAAAGACGGGATATGCCCCAGGCTGGCAGGAGAGGGGGCATAGACCGTAAACCTGGGTTTGGCCCTGCCGTGCACCCCAAGGATGGTCGGGGCCTTGATTTCAATCCTGGGCCCCTGAGGCAGACTGATGATCAGCGGGCTCTTTTCTGACCAGGCCACAAAACCGGACCGGCAGGTCTGTTCCAGGGCTGAGAACACGTTTGCCGGGGACCAGTCGGATGGCACCGGACATACCCAAAGCCCGGCCGAGGACAGGGCCCGGGCTTTGGCTGCGTCCATGCCCGATCCGGGGTCGAGCAGGACCGATGCGCCCCAGGGCGCGGTGACCAGGGGGGTGGAGCCCAGATGGACCCGGACCCATTGCCCCCGGCCGTAAGGGTAAATGACCTCTCCCTCCCGGGAGATGCTGAAGTCCATGCGCGAGAGGCGGGTAATCACCAGCTCCCGGTTGGAGATCCCCGGGGCCGGGGAATCAGGCGGGGAGGAGCCAGGATGCCGGGTTGCGGCAGTCTGCTCCGGACCGCCGGTGGACTGGGGGGCTTTTGTCTGGTGCAGGGGGCGGGGGAGATAGACGGTCTGTCCGGGGGAAAGCAGGCCTTCGTCGGCCTGGGGGTTCATGGCCCGAAAGAGCCGGGCGTATCGTTTCTGCGCAGCCGGGGTTTGAGCCGGGAGCCGGTCTTGGAGCAGAGACGAGGCCGATCTTGGGGTTTGGACGGTATACGGCACGCTTCTGATCGGAGCTGTCCCGGACTTCGGACTGTGACCATCCCGGCCGCTCTCGGTGCGTGCCTTCAGGGACCGGGGGAGATAGAGGCGGGTTCCGGGCTGAAGGACATCCGGGTCTGCAAGGTGGGGGTTCAAGGCGATGACCCTGCGGGCCCAGGTACCCAGCCTGTCTTCCGGTATCTGCAGGGAGCGGAGGATGGAGTACAGGTACTCCCCCTTGCGTACGGTATGCACGAAGCACTCCGGGGGGGGGGACCGTCCCGGAGTGCTCTTTGGTGAAGACCAGGTGGGGCTGGGCTGAATACGCGGCAAAATTCAGACTGACAAGGAAGATGGTCAGGCCCAGGACCAGGAAGGGAAGCGGTTTGCACATGCCCGCATTGTAATGAAGGCCACATTCCGGTCAAGGGCCTGAATTCTCGCGGTAAGCAGCTCAGCTCATCTTTTTGATCTCCTGGTCCCGGAGGACCCGACGGAGGACCTTGCCCACAGCCGAGGTGGGGAGCTCAGCCCGGAACTCGACGCTTCTGGGGCGTTTGTACCCGGCCAGGCGCTGCTGACAGAAATCAAGAATCTCTTGTTCCGAGGTTTCGTGTCCGGGCTTGAGCTGGACAAAGGCCTTGACCTGCTCGCCGCTGGTGGGATGCGGGATGCCCACGACAGCGGCCTGGGCCACATGGGGATGCTCGTACAGGACCTCTTCCACCTCCCGGGGATAGCAATTAAATCCCCCGACCAGGATGACATCCTTTTTCCGGTCGGTGATGACGATGTACCCGTCGTCGTCGATGTGCCCGATATCGCCGGTCAGGAAGTAGCGGCGTCCGGCGATATCTCTGAACACTGCGGCGTTGGCCTGGGGATTGCGCCAGTACCCCTGCATGACCTGCGGTCCGTGCACCGCGATCTCTCCGTCTTCGCCCTGGGCCAGCTCCATCTGTCCGGTATCCAGATCCACGATCTTGATGTCCGTGTTCGGCCAGGGAAAGCCCACCGAGCCGAAGCGGCGAAGGCTGATATCGCTCGGGTTCCCGGCAATGACCGGAGCTGTCTCGCTCAGCCCGTATCCCTCGAAGATGACGGCCCCAGTTTCTTGCTCAAACTTCTTGGCCACTTCCTGGGGCAACGGGGCGCCCCCGGAAGCACAGGCCTTGATGGAGCGCAGATCGAACTTGTGCAGCTGAGGATGATTGATGAACGCGGAAAAAATAGTCGGCACGGCCACAAGCAGAGACGGCTTGAAGCGCTGGACAGCCTTGAGCACCTCTGTAAAAGGCGGATTTCCGGCCCGGGGATCCGGGATGCAGATCAGCCGGCTGGCTGAATAGCAGGCCCCGATCAGGCACAGGGTCATGCCGAAGATGTGGTACCAGGGCAGGACGCCGAGATAGCAGTGCTCTCCCCCGGGCTGGACCTTCTCCTCGCCCTGGCCTCCGGGAGCGGGGAACCGGACCCATTCGTCCCAGGCCATGACGTCGTACACAAAGTTGGAGTGGGTCAGGACCGCTCCCTTCGGCACCCCGGTGGTCCCGCCGGTATAAATGATCAGAGCCGGGTCAAGGTCCGGATCGATGTCCACCTCCGGCGGTTGCGGGGCATCCTGGGCAAGTATCCGGTCAAAGAGGATATGGTTGGGGTCATGACTGGGAGCATGGGGGATTTTCCCCAGCATGCCGCCTGCTATGGCCTTTGCCTTGGGCAGGTAGGGCTTTATGTTGCAGATGACCACGGTTTCCACCTCAGTGTCCTGGATTGCGGACTGGGCTGTGGGATAAAACTGGGGGTGGTCCATGCAAAAGACCACTTTGGCCCCGGCATCCTGAAGCTGGTAGCGAAGCTCACTGGCGGTGTACAGGGGGTTGCAGGTCACGCATATGGCCCCGATCTTGAGTATTCCGAAGAATACAGGCGGATAGTGTGGGAGGTTGGGCAGAAATATGGCCACCCTGTCCCCTTTTTGCACCCCTTTGGAATGCAAAAAGGCAGCCACCTTGTCCGCGGTTTCCCGAACCTGTGCGTAGGTCCGCTCTGCGCCCTGAAAAATGGTGTACACCTGCTGCGGATACCTCTCGGCCGCGCTGTGCAGCAGGGAGTACAACGGGCGGTGGAACCCCTCAATGACCCGCGGCACGCTTGAGGGCCAGTATGGAGAGGGCCAGGAGGCCAGGGAGGGGTCCTCCTGGGCGGTGGCACGGGGGTGCTCAGGCTGGCTTTTTAATGAACGGACGGTAGGCTCTTGCGTCATGTTTTGCATACTCAACTCCCGGGACATGGGTTGGAATTTTTAGCATAGAGTCACGCAAAGCGTGCCGACTGTTCTCCTCTCCGGCAGTTCGAGTCCTTCCCCGGAATGCGCAGCATAAAGGCCATCCGCAGGATAGAAGGAAATGAGAATAGTCATTGTGAACCTACCAACTGGTCAGCAATGTGTCAATAAACTGCCCATGATGAACAGGGTTTCGAGGACAAAGCAGACGTCCGGGAGGGGGATTCAGCAGGGGTGGAAAAGGTGGTTACGGAGTGAGGCGGGGCATGATTTTCTGCACCCAGCCCAGCATGCGCTGGTGGTGGGAGCCCCGCCAATAGATCCGCTGGCAGCCGGGGCAAAGGCGGAAACGCTGGTAGTAGCGCCTGGTCTTGGGCTCAAGCCGGTCCTCGATCTCCGCCTTGCTCACCGGCTGGAGCTCGGTGTTGCAGGCCAGGCAGCGGGTAAAGAGGGCAAACGGGGGCTTCAGGCCAAAGAATGTGAGGACCTCCACCAGCTGCTCCAGGGGGGAGTCGGCCCGGATCAGCCGTCCCCATTGAATGCAGCTGCGCTTGAGCAGGCCGTGGTCCCTGCTGAGGACGATCCGGGCTTCCCGGGCGGCAATGCTGGCTAAATCCGCGTCCTTCCAAGCAGGGTCAAAGGCTGCGTCTATGCCCAGCATGCGCAGCAGCCGGGCCAGCTTGCCCACGTTGACGTCGACCAGGAACCGGATCCCGGGCAGCGGGTCGGGCCGCAGGAGGGTGGGCCGGCAGGGATCCGCCGGGGGCGTGAAGGGGTGCACCCCTATGACCTGTCCGGGCCTGGGGATGAAGCTGAAGTCCACCTCCCTGGAGTTGACCAGAATGCGTTCGATTTCAGTATGCGGCGGGCCCACTGCTTCAATAATGTCCTTGATCGAGGCCTTTCGGTTCAAGGCATAGGGTACAACACCGGAAGTGTGCGGTGCAGAGAGCAGGTGAACAAGCTGGCCCAAAAAACACAGATGACACTCAGACATGGGCATGGCTTTTGTTGTTAGAGACCCAAACGGGATGTTGACGGAACCTTGCTCCAAGGCTACAAGAGCACCACCCGCCCTTAGCTCAGCTGGATAGAGCACCAGACTTCGGATCTGGGTGTCGCGTGTTCGAATCGCGCAGGGCGGGCCACTCCTCTTTTCCTGTTTGAGCTTTTGTTTGCTTTGCAAACAGCAAGCAAGCAGCTTCCGGTGCTCATTCCTTCAGATAACGATACAGGGTACGACGTCCAATTCCCAGAAGTGCGGCCGCTCTTCGTTTATTGCCCTGGGTCTGCTCCAGGACGTAGTCGATATATCTCTCCTTCATCTGTTCCAAGGTGGGCAGCCTTCCGCCTTTTAGCAAGGTGTCTGCAGCCGCCGGGGAGCCGTGGGTATGCTTCTTTTGTTCTGTTGTCTGCTGCCCCCGCATGCGCTCCGGGAAATCCCGGGGGGTGATCCATCGGCCCGGGGTCAAGGTGACCGCCCGTTCCACCGCATTTTCCAGTTCGCGAACATTGCCGGGAAAGGGATAGGTCTGCAAGAGCTCCAGTGCAGCATCGGAGAAGCCTCGGATGTCGCGGCCCAGCTTGGAGCTGAAGGCATGCAGAAACCTGGCGGCCAGAAGCTGGATGTCTTCTTCCCGTTCCCGCAAAGGAGGTACACGCAGGGTAAACGTCTCCAGGCGATAAAACAAGTCTTCCCGGAATGTCCCCGCGGCGATTTCCTGCTCCAAGTCCTTGTTCGTGGCGGCGAGTATTCTGGCTTGAGTGGAAATCTCCTTGTTGCTGCCTACAGGCCTGATCTTGCCGTCCTGCAGAACCCGCAGGAGCTTGGCCTGCATGGAAACCGGCGTCTCGGATATCTCATCCAAAAAGATGGACCCTCCGTTGGCCTCGGCAAACAGGCCTTTGCGTTCCTTGGCCGCTCCGGTGAAGGCCCCGGCCGTATGCCCGAAGAGCTCTGATTCCAGCAGTTCTGCGGGGATGCCGGCACAGTTCACGGCAACCAGGGGGGCACTCTTCTGGACGCTCTCCTCATGTACGGCCCGAGCCACCAGCTCCTTGCCTGTTCCGCTTTCCCCCACTATAAGCACCGGACCATCGGCTGAGGCCAGTTGTTTGATCTGGGCAGTCAGCCGCAGCATGGCTTGACTGTGTCCTATCAGCCCGTGAAAGTCGTCTTGGGCCAGCATCTCCCGGTAGCGCTGCACTTCCTGGCGCAGGCGCCTGTTTTCCAGGGTGCGCTGTACGCAGAGGACCAGCTGGTCCAGGTCCAGGGGCTTGGTCAAAAAGTCGTCTGCACCGGCTTTCAGGGCTTCAACCGCCTGGGGAACAGAACCAAATGCCGTAATGATCACGAAGCCCGGCTCTGGAAAATGTCCTCGGGTGCTGCGCAGCAGGTGCAGCCCGTCCTCTCCCGGGAGCTTGAGGTCGCAGACGATAAGATCAGGGGTATTTGCAGCCATCCATTCCAGGCTCTGCTCCGCACTGGCCACCCAGTGCACATGAAAGCCGGCGTCGGCCAGCTCTTCTTGCAGGAGGTGACCGAGTCCCTGGTCGTCTTCGACGATGAGGATCTTTTCCTGTTCTTGGCTGTGTTCCTGCATGGCTGTGGTCCTTGCTTTCGTGGTCATGGGGTGTTTGCGTTTTCCCTGAGCGAAAGTCCGCACATTCAACGCTCTTTCATGAAAACCCACATGTTGTGTCCAAAAGCGGTTTTTTGTTCATGGACAGTCTGCTTGCCCTTTTCCTTCTGCAGGGCCCTTGGGCAAAGCGATTGTGAACTCGGCCCCGCCCAGGGCGGCGGTGTCAATGTGCAGGACCCCTTCGTTTTCTTCCACAATGCCGTGGACCACGGCCAGGCCGAGCCCGGTTCCTTCTCCCACCGGCTTGGTGGTATAGAAGGGATCACATACTCGAGACACCTGGTCCGGATCGATGCCGGGGCCATTGTCCTGGACCCTTATAACGCATTCGCGGGCAGTACATTCCCATTGGATCCGCACGTGTCCCTGTTTTTGGGGTGCCGCCTGGACGGCGTTTTTGAGCAGGTTGGTCAGCATCTGCTCCAGGCGCAGGGGATCGGCATGGAGCAAGCAGCCGGTCCCTGGACCAGACTGTTCCAAATGCACCTCCTTCTGCTCCGCCAGGGACGATGTGTTCTGGATGGCCTGGCGGACAACGGATGCCGGATCCACATCCCTGCGGCAGGACGAGCTGCTGCGGCTGAAGTCCAGGAGCTGACGGACTATTGATTCCATGCGCTTTACCTGATCGCGGATCTGCTGCAGGGCTCGGGTCACTCTGGGCGGAAGGCCCTGGAGCCTTCCTGCCCGCTGGGCCAGTCCGTCTATAATGGACAAGGGGGTTCCCAGCTCATGGGCCACACCGGCAGCCAGTCGCCCGACTGCGGCCATTTTCTCGGCTTTGCGCAGCTCTGATTCCAGCCTGGCTTGTTCCTGTCGGTGCCTTTCCACATCCTCATGGGCCTTTTCCATGCTGTCCAGCATGGTATTAAAGGCCGAGGCCAGGGAAGTGATTTCCTTGGGGCCGCGCAAGTCGCCCCGGTGAGACCGGTCTCCCTGCTCCACCCGGCGCATGGACCGCCCGAGTCGGTCCAGGTGGCGGCCCAAGGCTCTTCTGTGTCCAAACAAGACCAGCAGGACCATGATCAGCGCTCCGCCGCTGAGAATAAGGCCTGATTGGAAGCGCAGATCAGCGATATGCTCTTTGATGTCTGCTTCCTTTCGGGACAGCTGCAGCAGGCCGTTGATCCGCCCTCCGGAGTCGGTCAGAGGAGCGAAGTAGGAGTAGGCTTCCCGGCCGCCTACAGGCCCGTACTCTTCCTGTCCGTTGCCCTCTTTGGCCATGGCGGCAATACGCTTGTTTTCTCCATCCCTGTGCCGATCCAGGACCGAGGCCCCGGCCGAGGCGATCTGTCTGCCGTTCTTGTCGTATACTGTGGCGGCATATAATCTGTTGATTTCGAAAACCGAGGTCAGAGCGCTGCGGATGCTCCCGGTCCTTCCCCGCTCCAGGGCGTGGCTCAGGGGCCGTTGCAGGGCCCGGGCCACGAGCTGGACCTCGTCTTCCATCTTTTCTTCGACCCTGTTCTCAATCGCGGTCAGGCTCAAATACCCGGCCAAAGCCAGGGCCGAGATCAAGGGGACAATCACGTACACAAGCAGTGCCTGAAAAAGGCTGTAGCGAAACGAGAGGTTCATACCTGCATCCCTTTGTCTGCGGTTGACGGAGGGGGTATATGCGCATGTGCTTTGTGTCAAATTGACACATGTATTGTTTGTGCAGGGGACACTCTCCGGCCTTTGGGGACATACGAATGTCTTGGCGGTTTCGGTCTCCGGGGCTGCACAGCGGTGAAGCGGGCACCTCCCAGTGGGGGACAGAGCAATGGTAAACGCTTGTGTTCTCGCATGATTTGAGGAATCAATCCTGTGATGTCCAAGGATGCATACCGCCCGTCCTGTATCGTTCTCGGATGAAAACCAAGAGGTGCGATGCTTTGGCAAGTTTTATGCAAGAAATGTGAAACGCCGGGCCCGGCGATACTGTGAAATAAAAAGAGTGAAATGCCGTTGATGGACAAAGAGAAAATTTAGGAGAAGAATTGTATGCGCCGTATTGACTCCAGATTGTGCGTTGTGTTTGGGATTGCCGTCAGCTTGCTCATGTTCGCCTCTTCCCTGCAGGCCCAGAGTCAGGAGGGGCAAGGGCAGAATCAGTATGAGAGCCAGTATGAACAGAATCAGCCTCAGCCCGAAAATTTTACGGACAAAGAGCTTGAGGCCTTTGTTTCGGCCCGGGGCGAAATAAGTGAGTTGCGGCAAAAATTTCAGCCCAAGTTCCAAGAGGCCGACGATGTAGACAAAGCGCAGCAGCTGCGGGAAAAGTTCCAGAACAAGGCAATCCAGATCCTGGATGAGAACGGATTGGATGTGCAGACATACAACAATATCGTCAAGGGAATGGACAGCAACCAAAAGCTGCGCAACAAGATAGAGCAGAAAATGGGGCAGTAGAACGAAACCGTGTCCGGAAAAGGCCTGTGCTGCTCCCTGGCTTGAGGGCATCTTTGTGTCCGGAGCTCCTCTCCAGCAGAGCAAAAAAGCCCCCGCGCTAAAGCGTCCGGGGGCTTTTTTGCTTGACCCCTGTCTATGTTTGTGTTCTGTCTCCTCAAGCTTTTCAGAATCTGCACGCACGGTTTTGGGGGCTGAACAAACAGCAGGCCGTGCCGACAGGTGCGCAATCGAGTCATCCGCTTTATTGAACGCATCAATGAACTGGAGGCAGGCGTGGCATTCTCAGTTGTGCAGCTGATCATAGGGTTGCCCTTGCTCCTTGGCGGGGCTCAGGCCATGGTCAACGGAGCAGTGAGCCTTGCCCTCCGCCTGGGCATACCCAGCCTGCTGGTCGGGCTCACGGTGGTGGCCATGGGCACCTCGGCGCCGGAGCTTTTAGTCTCCCTGGTCTCCGCCTTTCAGGGGGCGGCGGATATGGCCGTGGGCAATGTGGTCGGATCGAACATGGCCAATATACTCTTGATCCTTGGGATATCGGCCATGATCCATCCCCTGGCCCTGGAGAAGACCATCCGCTGGCGGGAGATCCCCTTTGTCCTTTTGTCCACTCTGGTCCTGGTGGTCCTGGCCAACGACCAGGTCCTTACCGACGCCCAGGGATCACGCCTGGACCGGGCCGACGGCTTGGCCATCCTGGGCTATTTTGCCGTGTACATGTACTACATTACCTCGGTGGCCGCTCACAACAGCGGTTCCCAGGAGGGGGCCGAGGGAAGATCCATGGGCCTGCCTCTGGCCGGGCTGCTGGTCCTGGGCGGGATAGCCGGTCTGGCAGTAGGGGGGCATCTCGTGGTCAACGGGGCAAAGGAGATCGCGGCGGCCCTGGGCATGAGCCAGGCCCTGATCGGGCTGACAATCCTGGCTGTGGGCACGTCCCTGCCTGAGCTAGCCACCTCGGTCACAGCCGCCCTCCGGGGCAACGCGGACATCGCGGTGGGCAATGTGGTGGGCTCCAACATCTTCAACATCCTGTGGATACTGGGGGCCACGGCCACGATCACCCCCATAGACTACAATACCGCCCTGAATGCCGATATCTGGCTTTTGGTCGGTGTCAGCCTGCTCTTTTTCCTCTTCACCTTCACCTGGAAGAAGCACAAGATCGACCGCCGGGAAGGAGGGCTGTTCTTTGCCCTGTACATCGGCTATCTGATCTTTCTGTTTCTGCGGGGGTAGCAGGGCGTGCTCTGGGTCCGGGGGGCCCTGCCTGCGGCTTAAAGGCTGTTCAGCTCCCCGCAGTCCGGACAGAGCCAGAACACCGGGGTACACAGCCCCCATTTGAGCTCCTCCATGCACTGCTGGCAGATGCAGCATCCACAGGTGCGGCATACCCGGCAGTACAGGGCCTGTTGCCCGCAGCAGTGACAGGTCCGGTCTCTCGTCCTCCGCCACTTTCTTCGATAGCCTGATGTGTTGGAACCTTTTGTGCTCATACTTGTACAGCGACACTTTGATATGGTCGTGCCGGGGATTGGTCCGTGGGCACGATTTTGGCCGACGCATCCAAGGCCCGCTCCGGGCACTGGACTAGAACCGTTCGGTGAGCACGGCCTTGACGGTATTGCCGTCGGTCCGGGGGCCGAAGTGGTCCAGGATCTCCCGCATGGCCTGCATCTTATTCCCGTACTGCCCAAAGTCGATGTGGGCCCTGATCCAGTCCGCGATCTCATCTGCTGTCGCCTCACTGGGCAGGTAGGCTTCCAGGATCCGGATGTAGTCCCCGTCCTGCCGTTCATTGAGCTCTCGTTCTGAAGCAACGAGTTTTTTCAAGATCTTTACTGTTTCCTGGTCAGTGAGGACCTTGTTCTTCTGGCGCTGCATCTCTCCGAGCACAATACGCAGGGCATGCTTTTCCTTGGGGCTGATGCCCTTGGTGCGCAGGCGATCCTGAATGGACTGCTGCAGGCTCATGGGGACTCCTTTTCGTAGGTGTGAAGTTCCACTCCCAGTGTCCAAGAGCCGGTTCCTGAAGAGGGGCAATCCGGTTCTTGACGCCCTGGAGATCAGAGGTGAAAGTGGATGCAGAACAGATGTACTCCATGAGCTCAAAGGACTCAAGCGCGTATGAACAGGAATGTGCCAGCCAGAGGCCTGCAGACCCATGACGACGTCCAGCTCCTGCTGCAGGTCCTGCCTTCTGGAGTCCAGGAGGCGATCCTGGAACACTGCGCGGCCACCGACCTGGTCGAGATTGTCCTGGATCTGGGCCGCAGGCCGGAAATACGGACCAACACCGGATTCCAGGATCTCGACCTGCCGCCGGTAGAGCGCAGGGACCTGGGGGAGGTGACCGGGAAGATCGGGAGGTTTACCACCGACAACCGGGCCGGGATAGAGCGGACCCTGCACCGCATATCGGCCATCCGCAACCGGACCGGGGATATTGTGGGCCTGACCTGCCGCATCGGCCGGGCCGTTTTCGGCACTGTGGACATTGTCCAGGATGTGATCGAGTCCGGCACGTCGCTTCTTCTCCTGGGCCGCCCCGGGGTGGGCAAGACCACTCTTTTGCGCGAAGCGGCCAGGGTGTTGGCTGACGACCTGGGCAAGCGGGTGATTGTGGTGGATACCTCAAACGAGATCGGAGGGGACGGTGACATCCCCCATCCTGGAGTGGGCCGGGCCAGGCGGATGCAGGTCCCGTCTCCGGACCGGCAGCACGCGGTGATGATCGAGGCGGTGGAGAACCACATGCCGGAGGTTGTGGTCATCGACGAAATAGGCACCCAGGCCGAGGCCGAGGCGGCCCGGACCATTGCCGAGCGCGGGGTGCAGCTGGTTGCAACCGCCCACGGCAGAAGCCTGGACAACCTGCTCCAGAATCCGACCCTCTCGGATCTGGTGGGGGGGATCCAGGCCGTGACCCTGTCAGATGAAGAAGCCAAACGCCGGCGGACCCAAAAGACCGTTTTGGAACGCAAGGGACCGCCGACCTTCCATGTCCTGGTCGAGATTCAGGACCGGGAGCAGTTTGCCGTTTACCGGGACGTGGGGGCGGTGGTGGACGATTTCCTGCACGGCATGCCTTTGGAGCCGGAAGTCCGGAAACGGACTGCCCAGGGTGCGGTTGAGATCCACAAGGAGCAGGTTGCTGGGGGCAGGCAAGAGAGTCCCGGGAATAGGGAATCCCGGTCCTCGTCCCAGGATCTGCCCGCACATCGGGAGACGCGCATCTTCACCTATGGGGTGAATAGAGACCGCCTGGAAAAGGCCTTGCGCAAACTGAAGATTCCGGCCCGGATCGTCAAGGATGTGCAGGATGCGGACCTGATCCTGTCTCACAAAAGCCACCAGCGCAGACAGCCCAAGCGGCTGCGGGATCTGCAGTCCGGCGGGGTCCCCCTGCATGTGGTCAAGAGCAATACCATCCCTCAGATTGAACAGGTCTTGAGTTCGCTCTTCGGCCGCCTGGAGGGCGGGTCGGAACAGGAAGCCATGCTGGAAGCTGAAGAGGCAATCCATCAGGTGATGAACACGGGCCGGGCCTCAGAGCTGGGGAGTCAGAACGCTGCAGTGCGGGCCATGCAGCATCAGCTGGTCAAGCGTTATGGGTTGCAGAGCGAGAGCACGGGACAGGAGCCCAGCCGGCGGGTGGTCGTTCTCCCGTGGTGAATTCCGAGGCGGATTGCCGGAACAGGAGTCAGGAAATGGGACTCAATATCTCCCGGAGCACCCGGCTGAACAGGCTGGAGGACTTTATCCTGGAATCCAGGAAGGGGAAGAAAATTGAGGTGGAAACCCAGCTGCGGCGGGAGAAGATTCTGGGTCAGGCCGGACAGTGTGCGGGGCAGGAAGGACGGATCGACGGGTACTTGTTTATAGCCGACTTTCTGTGCTGCATGGAGAATCAGAGATATACCGTCTCCAAGGTCTATTCCTTGAGCTACCTGACCAAGGACCCGACTGACCTGCATGTGGACAGGCAGGTAGCCAATGCCCGGCTGAAGATGGACTATCAGCGGCTGCGGGAGGCCGGGATAGAAGTTCAGGAGATGTATTTCCCAGAGCATGAAGATGAGTGAGGACCGATCAGGATCCGGGGAGCAGGCTTTGTCCCGGGACATGCAGCCGGTGATTCCAGGCAGCTATGCCTTTTTTCGGTCCGACGGTTCCCGGGAGCTGAGTGAAGCAGCCCAAAAGGAGACCTTGGCGGGGGAGGACCGGGGCAATGCCTTGGTATGTGTTCTGTGCGGGCAGGTGGTGACCTGGAAGGGGGAACGGATCAGCGTTTCCGGCAAGCATGCCCATGTTGTTTTCAACCCGGCCGGCATTGTGTTTGAGCTGGGATGTTTTCGAGCAGCCCCGGGCTGCGTTGCCCAGGGCCGGAGCAGCTTGGAGTTTACCTGGTTCCAGGGGTACGCCTGGCAGATAGGCCTGTGCAGGCAGTGCCGGGCTCATCTGGGATGGCGTTACCAGGGAGGGCAGGAAGGAGACGTCTTTTTCGGCCTGATCCTGGGCCGGCTGCTGGAAAAGAGCCCTTGAAGCGGCACACAACCCTAGGCTACGGGCGAAAGACATCGGGAGTGTATCCTTCCGGAAGGTGAGCAGATCCCTTGATGCATGGGATTCCGGTTTCTTGGGCTATGGCTGCACAGAGATCGTCCACGTTGTCTACAAATCCGCCTCCCAGATGCCAGGTTTTGTCCTCACCTTTGCGGGCAAAGGCACAGGTTGCCACATGAATGGCCTCAGCCCCTTTGGACTTCAGGATCCTGGCCAGGTCCAGATTCGCTTCCAGCTCCTCCTGCAAAGTGAACACGCCGGCCAGTTCGGTGTGCTCATATCCGGAAAACCCTTGGCTTCGAGAAAAGAGACTGCGGAAGCAATTGGTCAATGGGCATTTGGTTTCGTTGGTGCGGCACCGGAATAAACCAATAGCAGTCATAGCTGTCCTCCTCCTGGTCAGGGCAGACCCTGGGTGCTGAAGTTTGTCTCAGAGGCATAGAAGCATCCATTGTATAATGGCCGTGGGGTTACTTCCTGTCAAGACTGGAAAAACCTGCTCTTATAGTCTGATTCTGCAGGATGGTTTCCGGAACTCTGTCTGTACCGAGGTGAACAATCCATTGGACAGGAAGGGGAAAGCTGTAGGAAAAGGGAAAAATACAGGTTATATAAACACTGTTTACTGAAAAAATCAAACATTGACAAAACGGGGCAAAAATATAGAGTTTCAGCTCTGAAAGCCAGGACGGCTTTGTCCGCCTGTGGGTACGGATATAGGCGGGTGCGGACTCCAATGATATTCTGGAAGAGGATCTGGATACATGAGCAAGAGATCGACCTTTTTGGAGCTTAAGGAAAGCGAACGGGCCTACAGGCGGGACCTTATACTGGATGCAGCCATGAGTCTGTTCGCCGAAAGGCCGTTTCATGAGATTGGAATGCGGGATATCGCCACTGAGGCCGGGATCTCTCCGGCCTCCATCTATCGCTACTTTTCCAGCCGGGACGATATTCTGGCCGAGATCCTGGGGCATGAGGTCTCAGAGGGCAGCCAACGGCAACGGGAGCGGCTGGAAACCGGGCGCACCTCCCTTGAGGATATTGCTGCCGGGATCGTGGACTTCTTTATGGAAAAGGAAGCGACCCTGCAGATGCTGAACCACTTCCTGCTCAAGGAGGAGGTGGACGAGGAAGCCAAAGAAAAGTTCACCGCCATCCAGATCCATTACCTGGAGCAGTTTGACTCTGTTCTGGAGGCCATGGGGTGCGATCCGGACAACGTCCGGCTTTTTTCCCGGGCTTTTTTTGCCTCTCTGCTCGGAATCATCATGTCCTTCCGCAATGCGCCGGACAGCAATTCAGAAGCGAACAAGAAGCATGTGCACCGCTTAGCCAAGCTGACAGCCACCATTTTCACTAAAGGCATGCCCTAAGGGCATCCCGCGGCTTTTTTATCCCAGAACACCTTGGTGGGGATAATCCCAATCGAAATCGGGATCGCTATCGAAATGGAAAGAATATGTCATTCGGTGCAGGAGGAACCCTCAGCTTATGGGTTCGATCCCGATAGCGATTACGAACCCGAAGGAAGAAAATCACAACAATCGGATGCACTGGACGCTCTTTCTTCGCGCCAGTGATCCTCAGCCTTTTGCATCGAGGGCGCACCTTTCCAGGCGTGATTACGGACATAGACCGGCAGGGGTGAGCCGGGGCATGGCTTCGGCTGGTCCAGTCTGTCGGCATAAACGGATTGGTGTCGCCTGAAAGGTATCCCTGGTATGCATTCTCCCTTCGGAGCCCTGACTTCCCATGCCCCAAGCGTTTCAGGCCGGAGCCTGTGAAATGAGGAGCAGCGCATGAGCAGAAAAAAAAGCATACGAAAGTATTTGGCCTTCTTGATCGTGGTGGCTGTGCTCGCAGGAGCGGGGACATATGTGTGGCACGCAGAAGGGGAAATCCCAAGTGCTCGTGGGCTGCCGGAGCAGGAGAGCATTTCACCGGGGACCAAGATGAAAGTCCAGGTCATAGATGCCAAGTCAGGGCTGCGGTGGGTGCGGGTTCAGGCTGTGCAAAACGGCAATGTGCAGGTCCTGGCTCACCAGGAGTTTCAGGAGCCGGTCCGGGAGTGGACCCGAAAGGTCTCCCTTTCCCAGGCCGGATTCGACGACGGTCAGGTTCGGATCGAGGTCCAGGCCAGGGACCGGTCCTGGCGGAATTGGCTGAAAGGGAATCTTCTCCAGCACTCAGCCGCCTATGAGCTGGACTCCAAACCCCCCCGTATCGTGCTGGAGAGCTTTCGGCACAATCTGCGTCAAGGTGGATCAGGGGCCGTGGCCTTTCGGGTGTCCGAGCCGGTGCAGCGGGCCGGGGTGCAGATCCAGGATTTCTTCTTTCCCGCGTATGCCCAGTCCGGCGACCTCTATCTGTGCTTCTTTTCCTTTCCTTTCAGTCTTTCCCCGGATCAGGGGCAGCTGCTGGCCACGGCCACGGACAGGGCCGGAAATGTTCAGGAAGCCGGATTTCATCACTACGTGAACCCGGCCGGTTTTGATCAGTCCCGCCTGCCGGTAACGGACCGTTTTCTGCAAAACGTGATTGTCAACTTTCAGGACGCATTTCCCAGCCAAGAATCGCTGCTGGATGTGTTTCTCAAGGTCAACCAGGAAATGCGGGCGGACAACAGAAGACAGCTGCAGGAGATCGGGCGGAAGACCGCATCGAGTCCGTTGTGGTCCGGACGATTCCTGCGCCAGCCCAATGCCTCCAGGGAGGCCAATTTCGGAACCCACCGGATGTATGTCTACAGGGGCGAGGTCGTGGATGAACAAACCCATCTGGGGATCGATCTGGCCTCGGTTGCCCGGGCACAGGTCCCAGCGGCCAATTCCGGGCATGTGGTCTATGCGGACTGGCTGGGGATTTACGGCCAGGTGGTCATCATCGACCACGGACTGGGTCTGCAGAGCCTGTACGCTCACCTTTCCCAGATCCATGTCCAGCAGGGCGACAGGGTGACAAAGGGGCAGATCATCGGCCGGACCGGCTCTACAGGTCTGGCAGGGGGGGATCATTTGCATTTCGGCATGGTCATCTCAGGAGTGCCGGTCAATCCTGTGGAGTGGTGGGACGCGAGCTGGCTTGCGAACAATATATTCTCCAAGCTGAACCTGGTCCGGGACCTGGCCGGCGAGGGCCAGAAGTAGAGTACTTTGTGTCCCTCGCCCGGGGCGCGGTGGATGCGCTCCGGGCACCCGGATCCGGCGTTTGCCCCCCAGGGCCCATCGGCACGCGTGGTTGCCGGCCGGCAAGTGGGGTGGCCGGGACTGATAGCCTCCTAAATCGGGAGGTCTTTTTTTTTTTTTGACACCTGGCCTGTTTTGGCCTACCAGGATATCATGAATACAAGTAGGATTTCGACGATGCGGGCCCATGTCCCGCATGCGGCCTGTGAGCCGGAAAAAAACACGTGACGGAGGTTGTTATGTTCGAGATTTTGAAACGGACTGAGATGGCGCAAGGGTCGGTGGTTCTCAACGAGCTCAGTGCGCCCCAGATCGCGGCCAAGGCCCTGCCGGGCCAGTTTGTCATCCTCCGGGCCAACGAGACTGGAGAGCGGATCCCTCTGACCATGGCGGATACGAACCCGGAGCGGGGGACGGTGACCATTATCTATCAAGTAGTGGGCAAGTCGACCGCCCTGTTTGCGGACATGAAGGTCGGGGAACGCTTTTTGGACATCATCGGACCGTTGGGCAAGCCGACCAAGATCGAAAATGTGGGCACCGTTGTCTGCGTCGGCGGCGGAACCGGGGTGGCGGTCATGCATCCCATAACCAAGGCATTGAAGCAGGCCGGCAATCACGTTATCTCTATCATCGGGTCCCGGACCAAGGATCTGCTCATCCTGGAAGACAAAATGAAAGCAGCCTCCCATGACCTGCACGTGTGCACCGACGACGGCTCATACGGCCATCACGGCTTTGTGACCGACAAGCTCAAAGAGATGCTGGACAGCATGGATGTTGGACTGGTGGTGGGCATAGGCCCGGTGCCCATGATGAAGTTCGTCTGCAAGATGACTGAGCAGTACAAGGTCAAGACCCTGGTCAGCTTGAACTCCATCATGGTGGATGGAACCGGCATGTGCGGATGCTGCCGGGTAACGGTCGGGGATCAGACCAGGTTCGCCTGTGTGGACGGACCGGAGTTCGACGGGCATCAGGTGGACTTTAACGAGCTGGCCACCCGGCTGCAGGCCTACACCCAGTTCGAGAAGCAGGCCATGGACAAATACAAGTGCGAGTGCCAGCGCTGATCAGCCGCCGCAGTGACGTCTGGTCCGCATTCACGCTGTGTCGTACGCAATACCCTTACTCGGGAGGATACAATGGCTCAAGGAAAGGATACCAAGGAAAAGCTCCCCCGTCAGGCCATGCCGGAGCAGGACCCCAATATCCGCAAGCGCAATTTTGACGAAGTTCCGACGGGGTACACGCCGGAGCTGGCCAAGGCCGAAGCATCCCGGTGTCTGCAATGCAAGAAGCCCTCCTGCGTTGAAGGCTGTCCGGTGAGCATCGATATACCCGGTTTCATCAAGTACATTCAGGAGGGCGACTTTACCAAGGCCATCCGCAAGATCTGGGAGAAAAACAGCCTGCCCGCTGTCTGCGGCCGGGTCTGTCCCCAGGAAGACCAGTGCGAAGGCTCGTGCATCCTGGCCAAGAAGGGCCAGCCGGTGGCCATCGGGAATCTGGAACGCTTTGCCGCGGATTACGAGCGCAATTACGGCAGCGGTGAGCTCCCGCCGAAAAAAGCGTCCACAGGCAAAAAGGTGGCAGTGGTCGGATCCGGTCCGGCCGGGCTGACCGTGGCCGGGGACCTGATCCTCAAGGGGCACGAGGTGACAGTCTTCGAGGCCTTTCACAAGGGAGGCGGGGTTTTGGTCTACGGGATCCCGCAGTTCAGGCTGCCCAAAGAAATTGTGGCCTCTGAGCTTCACTTCCTGGAACGTCTGGGGGTAGACATCCAGTGCAACACAGTGGTGGGCAAGACAGTGGATGTGGACGAGCTGTTCGAGCAGGGTTTTGATGCCGTGTTTATCGGTGTGGGTGCAGGTCTGCCCAGGTTTTTGAATGTTCCGGGGGAGAATCTGATCAATATTTATTCCGCCAACGAGTACCTGACCCGGGCCAATCTGATGAAGGCCTACCTCTTTCCGGAATACGACACCCCGCTGGCCAAGGGCAAGGAGGTCGTGGTCCTGGGCGGGGGGAATGTGGCCATGGACTCAGCCCGGACCGCCATGCGCATGGGAGCGGATCGGGTGCGCATCGTCTACCGCCGTTCCAGGGACGAGCTGCCGGCCAGACAGGCCGAGGTGCATCACGCTGAGGAAGAGGGGATCGAGTTCTACCTCCTGACCAATCCCACCAGATTCATCGGCGATGATCAGGGATGGGTCAAGGGCATGGAATGCATTCAGATGGAGCTGGGTGAACCCGATGAATCCGGCCGGAGGCGGCCGGAGCCCGTGTCCGGATCGGAGTTTGAGCTGCCCTGCGATATGGTGGTCATTGCCGTGGGCTCTGGAGCCAATCCGGTGCTGACAGGGAATACCCATGACCTGGAGCTGAACAAGCGGGGCTATATTGTGGCCGATCCCAAGACCGGAAAGACCATGAAGAAAGGGGTCTGGGCCGGCGGGGACATAGTGACCGGGGCGGCCACCGTTATCCTGGCCGCCGGAGCCGGACGCCTGGCCTCGGATTCCATCCACGACTACTTGAGCATCGGGTGGTAACAGGGACTGGCTGGATCCGGCTGACCCGAGGGTGCCGGAGTGCTGTTCATGCCGTGCGCCTGCAGGGATCCCCTGCAGGCGCATTTTTTTCAAATGGGAGCGAAATGTTCTTTATCCCGCCAACCGTCTTCCTTCGTGCCCATACCTGCCTCAGCAACTCCTGTGGATGTTGACTGTCTGCGATCAGAGCGCGTTTCGGCCCAAACCGGGACAGGCGTATGCATTGCCTGCGTCTTGACAGGAGAGTATCGACTTGCTATCAGCTTAGCACTCTCATTGGCAGAGTGCTAAAATGCTTCCGCACTGGCATACTCCAGGCGGAAAATGATTCCAGCCAGGCAGAGCGAGGCTCTTATGACACTGACAGCGCGGGAAATCGAGGTTGTGCGTATTATCGTTCAAGCCTATATCGAGCACGCTGCGCCCGTTGGCTCCAGGTACGTGGCCAAGCAGTCCACATTGAAGCTGAGTGCGGCCAGCATGCGCAATATCATGGCCGATCTGACCGAGAAAGGGTATCTGCATCAGCCCTATACCTCGGCCGGCAGGGTGCCCACGGACAAGGCCTTCCGCTTTTATGTGGACACGGTGCTCAGCCCGGCCCTATTGCCGGAGAACACCCAGCAGGACATTAAGGAGGCGTTGGGCCAGGCCGGCCTGGAGTTTTCCAACATCCTTGAGCACGCATCCAAGCTGATTTCCGCCCAGTCCAGCCAGGTCGGGGTGGCGGTGGCGCCGAAACGGAGCATGATCCGGCTCAAGCGTATCGACCTGGTTCTGGTCCGGACAGGCCTGGTCATGGCCATAGCCATCTTCAACGGCGGAGTGGTGCACAACAAGCTCCTGCCGGTTGAGCCGAAGGTGACGGCCGATGACTTGGTCAAATACGCCAACTACCTGAACGAAAAGTTCCAGGACCGAACCATTGAAGAGATAAAAAAAGACATCCTGCAGGAGATGGAGCAGGCGGAAAACCGGTTCAACGCCCTGTATGCCAAGGCCTTGAGCCTGGCCCGGGATGCCTTTGCAAACAACAACGACCGGGAGGTCTTCCTGGACGGAACCCTGAATGTGCTTGATCATCTTGAAGGCAAGGATGTTTCCAGCATGCGGGATCTGTTGGAGTTTCTGGAACACCGGTCATCCCTCCTGGAGCTGGTGGATAAGCTGGCGTCCAACGAAGGCCTGATCGTGACCTTCGGGACCGAGTTCTACGGTCCGGAGCTGGGGCAATGGGGCCTGATTTCATCGCCCTATCAGGTGCAGGGCCAGAAGCTGGGGGTGGTCGGAACCATCGGGCCCATCCACATGGATTACTCCAGACTGATGCCTATGGTTGACACCATCGCCAAAATGCTTAGTGATCTCCTTGAATCGCGTTTCGCCTAGCGATAACGGCCCGCAAAGGAGTGCACAGGCTGGTCAGCCGGCCGAAAAAAGACAGATATTGTGGTCCAAGGAGGAGATCAATGGCAAAGGATACAGAGCGCAGCACGGAGTTCAGCCCTGAAGACGCCGAGAACTCTGGGGCTGAGGAAGAACTGGAGAGTCAGGCTCAACAGGAGCAGGGCTCTGAAGATCAGGTCCCGGAGATAAGCGATGACCAGCTCTGGGAGCTGTGCCAGGAAAGGGTTTGTCCCTCCTGCCCCCAAAAGCAGGAGATGGACCAGGAGGTGCAGCGGGTCCGGGCAGATGCGGATAACTACCGCAAGCGCATGGCCAGGGAAAAAGAGCAGCACTGCAAGTTCGCGGCTCAGGACATCATCGAGGACCTGCTGCCGGTTATGGACAATCTGGAGCTGGCCGTGGGCCACGGGCGCAAAGTCGAGGCCTGCTCGGATCTGGTCCAGGGAGTGGACATGACCATACAGATCTTTTTGGATACCCTGAAAAAACACGGGCTGGAACCCATTCAATGCTCGGAAGGGGAGCCCTTTGATCCCAACTGGCATGAGGCCCTGGCCGAGGAGCCGCGGGAGGATCTGGAAGCTGGCAAGGTCTGCCAGGTCATGCAGACCGGATACACATACAAGGATCGAGTTGTGCGCCCGGCAAAGGTCATGGTCAGCAAAAATTGCCAAAAACAGAGCTAGCCCCCTTTACTTCCCGGAATCACGATTTACATTTGTACACAGCAAAGATTTGCATATAAGCATTGAGGAGGAAATCCTATGGGCAAGATTATCGGAATCGACTTGGGCACGACCAACAGCTGTGTCTATGTCATGGAAGGCAAAGAAGCGAAGTGCATACCAAATCCAGAAGGCGGGCGGACCACGCCGTCCATTGTGGCCTTTACGGATAAAGAACGCCTGGTCGGCGAGCTGGCCAAGCGCCAATCCGTTACCAATCCGGAACGGACTGTGTTCTCCATTAAGAGGCTCATGGGCCGGGACTTCAACGCCCCGGAGATCGAGAAGTGGAAGAAACACAGCCCGTACAGTATTGTGGAAGGCTCCAACAACGATGCGTTCGTTGAGGTGGAGGGCAAGAAGTACAGTCCCCCGGAGATCTCGGCCATGATCCTGCAGAAGCTGAAGCAGGATGCCGAGGAGTATCTCGGGGAGAGCGTCAGTGAGGCCGTGATCACTGTGCCGGCCTACTTCAACGACAGCCAGCGCCAGGCCACCAAGGACGCCGGGCGGATTGCCGGACTTGAGGTCAAACGGATCATCAACGAGCCCACAGCCGCCTCCCTGGCCTACGGGCTGGACAAAAAATCCAATGAAAAGATCGCGGTCTTTGACCTGGGCGGCGGGACCTTTGATATCTCCATTCTGGAGGTCGGGGACAACGTGGTCGAAGTCAAGGCCACCAACGGAGATACGTTCCTGGGCGGCGAGGACTTTGACCAGGCCATCCTCTACGACCTGGTGGACGAGTTCAAGCGGGAGAACGGCATCGACCTCAGCCAGGACCGAATGGCCATGCAACGGCTGAAGGAAGCAGCGGAAAAGGCCAAGAAAGAGCTGTCTTCCACCATGCAGACGGATATCAATCTGCCGTTTATCACTGCGGACCAGGCCGGGCCCAAGCACATGAACATCAAGTTCAGCCGAGCCAGGCTGGAGTCCTTGACCGCTGACCTGGTCGACCGGACCATTGGCCCCTGCAAGCAGGCTCTGGAAGACGCCGGGTTGGGCATCAAGGAGATCGACGAGGTCATCCTGGTCGGCGGACAGACCCGGATGCCTCTGGTCCAGCAGAAGGTCAAGGAGTTCTTCGACCGCGAGCCGCACAGGGGGGTCAACCCAGACGAGGTTGTGGCCATGGGGGCAGCCATTCAGGGCGGCATCCTGGCCGGGGACGTCAAGGACGTCCTGCTTCTGGACGTAACACCCTTGTCCCTGGGCATTGAGACCATGGGCGGAGTGTTCACCAAGCTTATTGAAAAGAACACCACCATTCCGACCAAAAAGAGCCAGGTCTTCACCACGGCCTCGGACAATCAGCCCTCGGTCTCCATCCATGTCCTGCAGGGCGAACGGCCCATGGCCGGAGACAACAAGAGCCTGGGGCGGTTCGATCTGGAAGGAATCCCGCCCGCACCCCGGGGCGTCCCTCAGATCGAGGTCACTTTCGATATCGACGCCAACGGGATCGTCAACGTCAATGCCAAGGATCAGGGCACGGGCAAAGAGCAGTCTATCCGCATTCAGCCCTCCAGCGGCCTGAGTGAGGATGAGATCGAAAAGATGGTCAAGGATGCCGAGTCCCATGCCGCAGAAGACGAGAAGAAGAAAAAGCTCATCGAGGCCCGCAACCAGGCCGATACCTTGATCTACAGCACGGAAAAGTCCATGCGCGACCTGGGCGACAAGCTGGAGGGCGAGACCAAGAGCGAGATCGAGGGCAAGATCGAGGAGCTGCGCAAGGTCATGGACAGTGAGGACGAAGAGGCGATCAAGAAAGCCACGGATGATCTGTCCCAAGCTTCGCACAAGCTGGCTGAAAAGCTCTATCAGCAGCAGAGCCAGCAGGGCGGAGCCCAGGCCGGTGGGGCCGAAGCCGGTGGAGCTCAGGCCGAAGGCACCTCCCAGGACGATGAAGACGTGGTGGATGCCGAGTATACAGAACAGAAGTAATTCCAGGCGGTGTGCTTGACAGCACGACGTCCGCCTTTCTATATACAAAGGCCTGGCCCAGACAGTGGGCCAGGCCTTTGTTTTTTGGGCTTCTGGACACAGGGAATGGAGCTTGAAAAGAAAGCGTTTGCCGTACAGGACCGGTTCCGTTTTGGCACCTGGTCCACAACTCTGCAAAAGACAATCTGATGCATGGAGGCTGGGTGTGGGATATATGCATAGACTGACCCTGGGGCTTGTGGTCTGGAGCTGTCTGCTGGCAGGCTGCGCCCAGCTGCCCCTGCTGCAGCAGGTTCCGGAGTCCGGGCCCAGACGTCAGCTGCAGACAGCCGATCTGGCCCTGCAGCAGGGACAGACTGTCAGGGCTGAGGAGCTCTACTCCCAGCTGGTGCAGAACCAAAGACTGAGCAGGGGGCTTCGGATCCAAGCCTGGCAGGGGCTGGCTGCTTCCGCCAGATCCAATGCACATTGGGAGCTTGCTGAGCTGGCCATGGAGCAGTGGGCCGCACTGGATCCAGGCCAGCGCAGAAGCTGGGAATGGCAGGCCGGCTACCTGCAGATCCTCCGGGCCCGCAGCCCTCAGGACTGGCTTGGGCATGCAGAGTCCGTGATCCGCACTCCCCGGATTCCATGGTCCGTTAGGCTGCAGACCGCCCTGGAGGTGGGCCGGGAGTCGATACATTCCGGCCGGGCTGGGCAGGCCTGGCCCCTGCTTGTCTCCCTCTATGATCAGGCCCAGACCCAAAAGCAGAAGCAAGACCTGGAGAAGCGGTTCTCGGATCTGCTCCAGGGGCTGGACAAGTCGGCCTGGGATGCCGTATCCCAGATACCGCCCAAGGAAGAATCGCCGATCAAGGCCCTGGTCCAGTGGAGGCAGGCCCTGCGGACCCTGGATCAGGATCCGGGCGCATGGCCCCGGGTCCGGGCTGAGCTGACCCGGATATTGAAGCAGGGCCAGCTGGCGACTGAAGAGAACCTGGCCTCTGTCTTGGCCGAGCTGAAGGAACAATACGGACTGCCGTCCCCGGCAGTGGCCCTGTGCTGTCCTTTGGACGGCGGCTATGCCTCCATGGGCTGGAAGATCGCGGTCGGAGCTGCGGTCGCCCAGTGGCAGCTGGAAGGCTCAGGAGTTGATCTCCAGCTCACGATCATCAATTCGGAGGCAGGGGATTGGATGCAGCGGATTGCCGGCCTTCCCGCACAATGCCGGCTGGTCGGCGGTCCGTTGAAGAAGGAGAAATGGGCTAAGCTGGTTGAAGGCGCTCATGCCGGTGAACGCACCTTTTTCCCTTTCCGGGCCGATCTGAAGCCCGGCACCGAAGGAGAGGACGGCTTCCGCTTCTTTCCCGGGACTGAGGATCAGATTCGTCCTCTTGTGGAAATTATGCAGTCCGAGTTCGGGATCAGCAGGTTCGCTGTTATGGCTCCCAGAAGCGGATATGGGCAGCGCCTGTCCTCTACCTTTGTCCGCCTGGCTCAAAGCAGGGGGGCGGAGGTCCAGGAGCTGAAGATGTACAGCCCTGATGCGCCCGAAACCTGGGAGCAGGAGGTGGCGGATCTGCTGAAAGGCGCCCAGGCCGATGGAAACACCCAGGCCGGGGGTAGCGCCCAGCCAGGGCCATCGTTTCAATCCGTGTTCATCCCGGATTCGTTCTCCCAGGCCCAGATGCTCATCCCGGAGTTCTTCTACTTTGATCAGCGCGATCTCTTCTTTCTGGGACCGACCCTGTGGAGCCAAGGGGTGAAGAAGGTCTCTGAGCTGGACCGCAAGTACTTCCGTTTGGCGGTGATGACCTCTCCCTGGATCGCGGACAGCTCCGCATCCGGGGCTTTGAAGCTCAGACAGGGCCTGGAAGAGATGAATGAACGGGATCCCGATTTTTGGGTGGCCCTGGGCTACGATTTCGTCCGCCTGGCTTCCAGGGTGCTGCTCAAGTCCGAGGACGCACCGGACCAGGATATGGCGGCTGTTTTGCATTCTGTGCAGGATTTTTCCTGGAGCATGGCGCCCATGTCCTGGGACGCCCAGGGACATGCCCGGCAGGATCTTTTTGTGGTCCAACCCGGCCAGGACGGCCTGAAGCCACTGCAGGCGGAGGAGCTCAAAAGGCGGTGAAGGGAGGCTGGGACCAGCAGGTAAGCCGTGAAATTGCTCCCTTGAGGAGTCACCAGGCGCTGATCACACCAGCATAGGCTTGACGACAACCCCGGAGTAAATATGACCAAGATGGACCCCAAGGATGTGGCCGCGATCGCCGAGCTGGCCCGATTGGAGTGCGACGATGCAACCCTGCAGACCTTTGCCCGGCAGCTGGAGGATATCCTGACCTACATGGACACGCTGAACCAGCTGGATACCTCGGAGGTGCAGCCCCTGTACTCTCCGGTCCGGCACGAGACAGCCTTCCGCGGGGACGAGGTCCGTCAGGAGTACTCCCGGGAAGAGCTCTTGAGCAATGCTCCGGAGGCTGATGGACGCTACTTCATTGTCCCCAAGGTATTTTAAGAAGGACACAGCATGACCGATTGGCATACACAGACATTGACCGGGGTCAGGGATTTGTTGGCCCGGCGGGATATCGGGGCCCGGGAAGCGGTCCAGGCCAGCCTGGACCGGATACAAGCCACGGAGGACCGGATCTCCAGCCTGCTGCACGTGGATGCAGAGCAGGCCCTGAATCGGGCCCGGAAGCTGGACGAGCTGGGACCGGGACAGAACCAGCCCTTGTGGGGGGTCCCTCTGGTGGTCAAGGACGTGTTCACTACCAAAGGGACGCCCTCCACCTGCGGATCAAAGATGCTTCAATCCTTTGTCCCCTTCTACGATGCGGAAGTGATTCGGCGGCTGAAAGAGGCCGGGGCAGTGATTGTGGCCAAGTCGAATATGGACGAGTTCGCCATGGGCTCGTCCACTGAAAACTCCGCCTTCCAGATGACCAGGAACCCGTGGGATCTGAGCCGGGTTCCCGGGGGGTCCAGCGGTGGCTCGGCAGCCAGCACAGCAGCCGGACAGACTCCGGCTTCTCTGGGCACCGACACCGGGGGATCCATTCGCCAGCCGGCTGGGTTTTGCGGACTGGCCGGGCTCAAGCCAACCTATGGCCGGGTCTCCAGGTTCGGACTGGTAGCCTACGGCTCTTCGCTGGATCAGGCCGGACCCATGGCCCGGACGGTACGGGACGTGGCCCAGGTCCTGGAGGTCATAGCCGGCCACGATCCCAAGGACTCCACCTCGGCCCCGGTCCAGGTCCCGGCCTATACCCGGGCTTTGGATCACAGAGAGGATTTACGCGGATTGCGGGTCGGGGTTCCTGCCGAGTACTGGGGAGAGGGGATCGACCCGGAGGTCATGGAGGCCTGTGAGCAGGCCCTGGACCGGATCCGGGATCTCGGGGCGCAGACAGTGCCCATCTCCCTGCCCCATACCAAGTTTGCCATCGCCGCCTACTATATAATCGTCATGGCCGAGGCCAGCTCCAACCTGGCCCGGTACGACGGGGTCCGTTACGGCCTGCGGGATTCTGCGGCCAAGGAACTCAAGGACATGTACACCGGGTCCAGGAGTCAGGGATTCGGACCTGAGGTTCAGCGCAGGATCCTCCTGGGGACCTACGTCCTGTCCGCCGGGTATTACGATGCCTACTACAAAAAGGCGGCCCAGGTGCGCAGGCTGATCACGGAGGAATATGAGCAGGCCCTGACCGAATGCGACCTGCTCTGTGCGCCTATCGCCCCCACGGCCGCCTTTGCCCTGGGGGAAAAAAGCAGTGATCCGCTGCAGATGTATCTGACCGACGTGTTCACCAATCCCTTGAACCTGACCGGCTTGCCCGGCCTGTGTCTGCCGGTGGGGCAGGGATCGAGGACCAAAATGCCCATCGGGCTCCAGCTCTTCGGCCGGGCCTTTGAGGAGCAGACCATTCTCCAGGCCGGGCATGTGCTGGAACAGGCCCTCCCGCCGCTCCCCCAGCCCTCAGCCCTGGCTGATCTGACCTGATTGTGTCTGTAGGCGTAGCAGTCAGCGGAGGCGCGGACAGCCTGCTGGCCCTGTGTCTGCTCCAGGAGCAGGGGTACGAACCGGAAGCGGTGCACGCTTCTTTTGCAGGGGCGGCAGACGGTGAGGCCAGGCTGCAGGAGGAGCTGGCCGGCATTTGCGCCCGGCGTGGAATCCCTCTGCACTGCATACAGATGGAAGAGGAGTTCGACCGCCGGGTGATTCGTCCTTTTGTTCAAGCCTATGCCCGGGGACTGACCCCCAATCCCTGCTCCTGGTGCAATCAGCGGATCAAGTTCGACGCCCTGGTCCGGGAGGTCCGTTCCCTGGGGCTGGACATGATTGCCACCGGGCACTACGCAAGGGTGGAGCAGGACTGCCCGGATCCTCCCGGCCTGTACCGGGGAACCGATTCGGGCAAGGATCAAAGCTATTTCTTAGCCCTGGTGGATAAGAGGGCCTTGGCGGCATCTCTTTTTCCCCTGTCCGCCTGGACCAAGGCGAGGGTCCGGGAGGAGCTGTCCAGACGCGGTCTTCGCCCTGTCAGCGGCGAGGAAAGCCAGGAGATCTGCTTTATTCCCCACAACGACTACCGGGAGTTTTTGGCGGCCCAAGACACGCATCTGCCCGGACCGGGGGAGGTTGTGGACTCCAGCGGCCGGGTTCTGGGTCGGCATCAGGGAGTGCATGGATATACCCTCGGCCAGCGGCGGGGGCTGGGCATCGCCCACAGCGAGCCCCTGTATGTCCTGGACAAGGATGCAGAGGCCAATCGCCTGATTGTGGGGCCCCGCAGAGAGCTGCAGGCCGATTCGTGCCGGGTCCGTCTGGACAACGCCCTGGTCGGAGTCTCAAGCTGGCCGGAACAGGTCCTGGTCCAGACCAATTACCGGCAGGGGGCGGATCCTGCCCGGATCCTGCTCGAGGACGGCTGGCTGGATGTCCGCTTCGATCGGCCCCGGCTTCCGGCCACACCGGGCCAGATCGCGGCATTTTATTCCCGGGATGGACGGGTCCTGGGAGGCGGGGAGATCATGTCTGGAGCAAGGCGGAAATCTGGGCAGGGCCTGCAATGAACGATGCCTCGGGTACGCTTCGTCCCGGGAAGCCGGGTTCATTTTATCTGGTGACCCAGGGGTGCAAGATCAACCAATACGAGGGCCAGGCCCTGGTCGAGAGCTGGATGCGGCACGGGGCGACACAGGTCCCGGATCCGGAGCGGGCCGATGTGATCGTGGTCAACAGCTGTGCTGTGACCGAGAAGTCCCTCCAGGACCTGCGGAAGCTGATCCGCCGCTGCCGGCGAAGGAACCGGGAAGCCGATCTGGTGGTCACCGGATGTGCCGCCCAGATGTGCATTCAGGACATGGCCGGCATGCCGGAGGTGGACCGGATCATCCCCCAGGAGGCCAAAGCCGGGCTCATGGCCTGGCCGCCGGACTGCTGGCCTGCATCGAAAACCTCTTCCGGGCCGAACAGGCAGACAGCGTTTCCCCGGTTTCGTCTGGGCTCCTATCCTAGGGCCAGGCCGGGGATCAAGGTCCAGGACGGATGCTCTCAAGGCTGCACCTACTGTATCGTGCCCTTGACCCGCGGGCCGGCCAGAAGCCGAAGCCTCCGGGAGGTGGAGGCCGAGGCCCGGCGCCTGCTGGCCCATGGGCACCGGGAGCTGGTCCTGAGCGGAATCAATTTGGCCCAATACCGGCATCAGGGGATGGACTTCTGGGATCTGGTCCAGGGACTGGAACACAGGTTGGGTCCTGACTGGCAGGGGAGAGCCAGGCTGCGGCTGAGCTCACTGGATCCTTCTCAGCTCGGGGCCAAGGCCTTGGCTGTGCTTGCTGAGTCGAGTATGCTCTGCCCCCATCTGCACGTGTCCATGCAGAGCGCCTCGCCCGGGGTTCTGCGGTCCATGGGCCGCAGACACTACGATGTGCGGTCGGTGGCTGGGTTCTTTCAGCGTTTGAACCAGGTCTGGTCCTGCTTTGCCTTGGGCGGGGATTTTCTGGTCGGCTTTCCAGGGGAAGGGGAGGATGATGTGCAGCAGACCCTGGACTGGTTTGCGGATCAGCCTTTTACCTATGCCCATGTCTTTGCCTATTCCCCCCGGCCGGGGACCCCGGCGGCCCGGGCCGCCGGACAGATCCAGCCGGAGGTGAAAAAAAGGCGGAGCAGCCGCCTGCGGGAGCTGGCTCAGACCAAGAGCCGGGATTTTGCCCGGCGCCTGGCGGTCGACACGGGGCTGGAGGTGGCTCTGGAGGGAAATGATCCGGGGGCTGGGCGCTGTGAGTACTACGTCCCCTGTACCTTCGAGGTCCAGCCGGAGGCGGAGGTCAAAGAACTCGTTCCGGCTGTACCAGTAAAGGCCCAGGGATCGAGCCTGGTTGTCCGTCCGGGTGGCCGATGAGTCTGCGCAATCCATGAGATCCAAACCCAAGGAGCAGCCATGAGCCGGCCCCAGGCACCGTTTTCAGCGCAGCTGATCGTCTCTGTGCTCAGCTCCAGGCTCGTGCAGATCTGGCCGGATGCGGCCAGGGAGCTGGAAAGCAGATGGGGACCGCTGGACTATGTCTCCGAGCCGTTTCCTTTCACCCAGACCCGGTATTACGACCAGGAGCTGGGGACCCCGATTATGCGGCGGGTTGTCGCCTTTGAGCAGCTTCAGGCCCAGGACCGGCTGCCGGAGATCAAGCTGGGGACCAATGCCCTGGAAGACGAGTGGCGGGACGGAGAAGGACGACGAAAGCTCAACCTGGACCCGGGACTGGTCTGTCTGGAGCGGCTGGTCCTGGCCACAGGCAAGAACTTTACCCATCGCATCTACTTGGGGCAGGGGATATTCGCCGACCTGACCCTTGTGTATCAAAAGGGAGGGTGGCAGGTCCTGCCCTGGACCTTTCCGGACTATGCCGGGGGGCAGGTCCAGGATGTGCTGACCCGGATACGGAGCAGATACAAGCAGAAGCTGCGCCGGATGCAGGATGAGCAGCCAATGGATTGAAGACGACCGCCTCCGGCCGGATTCAAGTCATGACTTTGGCCTTGGACCTGACCTGTGGGGGTATCTCTATGAAGCCTCACTTTCCGGGTCCAAGAGCCAGTTTTGTCCATCAAGCAAAGCGGATATGCCGACCAGAATACCATCACGGGGGACGTGTGCTTAAGAGCATGACCGGCTACGGAACGTACAGATTGCAGGACGAGGCGTGCATTCAGGAATGGGAGATCAAAAGCGTGAACGGCAAGCAGCTCAGTGTCCGCTGGCGGCTGCCGGCTTTCCTGAGGTCCTGTGAACCGGCCTGGGAATCTCAGGTCCGCCGGGTGGCGGAGCGGGGACGGATCGACGTCAGCCTGCAGGTGACCTTTCTGCGGCCCGAGCTGATGCCTGTCCGCCTGGACAGGGGCCAGGCCAAGGCCATGCTGGGGGAAATACGTGCCCTGGCCGAGGAGCAGGGGGATGCAATGGAGGCGGACTACTCCCGCCTGCTGAATGTTCCCTCCCTGTGGCAGGAAGGGACTCTCTCCGGACAGGACGCCCAGAGCGATTCCTTCCGGCAGGGGCTGGATATGGCCCTGAAGGAATGGGATGGGTTCCGGCAGAGGGAAGGGCAGGATCTGGCCCGGGACCTTCGTGGCCGGGTCGGGCAGCTGGGGCAGTGGATCCTGCAGCTGGAGGAACAGACCCAGGGACTGGCCGAGGAGAGGTTTAAGGTCCTGCGGGAACGGGTGGCCCGCCTGCTGGCTCCGGAGGAAGCTGAGGTGGATGAGCAGCGCCTGCTCCAGGAGCTGGCTGTCTTGGCCGACCGCCTGGATGTGTCCGAGGAAATCACCCGGCTGAAGACCCATGTCCAGACCCTGGAGGAGTACATGCACAATCAGGAGGTCAAAGGGCGCAAGCTGGACTTTTTGCTCCAGGAATGCTTCCGGGAGATCAATACGTTGGGGAACAAGGCCCAGAATACTCAGGTCAGCCAGCTGGTTGTGGACTGCAAGGCTGAGCTGGAGAAATGCCGGGAACAGGTCCAGAATCTGGAGTAACAATGGCCCTGAAGCATTTGTTGAACATAGGTTTCGGCAACTACGTGGTCGTCTCCCGGGTGGTGGGCATCGTCAACCCCGGGTCCTCCCCCATGCGCCGGCTGCGGGAGGATGCCCGCCAAGAGGGCAGACTGGTGGACGCCACCCAGGGACGGAAGACCCGGTCCATCATTGTGACCGACTCCAATCACGTTTTCCTGTCCGCCCTGCAGGCTGAAACCATCGGACAGCGGTTCGCGGACAAAGGCGGGGATGATGAGCATCGTTGAGCGGCACGGACTGGCCCTGGTCATTTCCGCCCCTTCAGGTGCGGGCAAGAGCACTCTGATCCGGCGGCTGGTGCAGGAGTTCCCGGAATTCGCGTTTTCCCTGTCCACCACGACCCGGTCGCCTCGGTCCGGGGAGCGGGACGGCCGGGAGTATCGTTTTGTCGGCCGGGAGGAGTTTGAACAGCTGATCGCTGAGGGGCATTTTGCTGAGTGGGCCCAGGTCCACGGCAATTACTACGGGACCCCTCTGCAGGCCACCCAGGACCTCCTGCAGGCCGGACAGGATGTGCTTTTTGATATCGACGTCCAGGGAGCGCGGCAGCTGCGCCGAAGCCTGACCGGCAGCGTGCTGGTCTTTATCCTTCCCCCCAGCCGGGAGGAGCTCCAGCGGCGGCTGGGCCGGCGGGGCACGGACGATCAAGAGCAGATTGCCCGGCGATTGGCCGCTGCCGAGGGCGAGCTGGCCGCCGCACCGGAGTTTGACTATTGGGTGGTCAATGATCAGCTTTCTGCGGCCTACGACAGGCTGCGGAGCATCTACCTGGCCGAAGGGTGCCGAATGAGCCGCAACAGCCATATCCTGGCCGGGATCACGGCCGGGTGGACGGGTGGACAAAAAGCATAGCCCAGGAGCTGCCGTCGTGCCTTTGCAGTGGACATTTCAGCCCAACACCTATGGCCCGGAGCCTCCGGATCTTTCCGGATGGGCCGACTCGTTGAACATCTCCTCTTTTTTGGCCCGCCTCCTTTGGCGGCGGGGCGTGTGTTCCCTGCCGGAGATGGACCGCTACCTGAGCCCGGGGCTCAGACATCTCCCGGCCCTGGAGTCCTGGCCGGCCTTGATCTCAGGGGCCGAGGTCCTGGCCGAATGCGTTAGCCAGGGGCGGCGGATCGGGATATGGGGGGACTATGATGTAGACGGGATCACCTCCACCGCGCTGCTGGTGGACTTTTTTCGCCGCAAGGGGGTGCCGGTCAGCTTTGAGCTTCCGGATCGGTTTGTGGACGGCTACGGGCTGACCGTCGGCGGGGTGGAACGCTTGGCGGATCAAGGGGTCCGGGCCTTGCTCACCGTGGACTGCGGGATCGCTGATCTGGATGCGGTGCAGCGGGCCAGAGAGCTGGGGATGCGGGTGGTGGTCACTGATCATCATCTCCCGGGTCCGGACCTGCCAGCGGCCGACGCTGTCGTGGACCCGGCACTGGAAACGGATTGCCCGTATGCCGGAGTGGCCGGGGTGGGGGTTGCCTTTCTGCTCATGGCGGCCCTGAATCGCATCCTCCCGGGCGAGGCCGTGGATGTGCGGCACAGCCTGGACTTGGTGGCCCTGGGGACTATTGCCGATGTGGTTCCCTTGACTGGAGTGAACCGGATCCTGGTCAAGAACGGGCTTCTGGTTTTGGGAGAGGGGAAGCGGCCGGGGGTATTCGCCTTAAAGGAAGTAAGCAAGCTTCCGCCCACCGCCCCCATGGGCAGCGGACAGGTGGGGTTCGGCCTGGCTCCCAGGATCAATGCCGCCGGACGGCTGGCCTCGCCTCGAGAGGCGCTGGAGCTCTTGCTGGCCCCGGATCTGAGCACGGCCCGGCCCTTGGCTGCGCAGCTGGAAAAGTACAACCAGACCCGCCGGAGCACGGAACAGGAGATCCTCAAGCAGGCCCTGGAGCAGGCCGAGGAGCACAGGGAGCGTCTGGGGCTGGTCCTGTGCGGACAGGACTGGCACCAGGGGGTGATCGGGATTGTGGCCTCCAGGGTGGTGGAGCAGATGAATCGTCCGGCCCTGCTTTTGACCGGGCATGGAGAAGGGCTCAAGGGCTCCGGCCGGAGCATCCCGGATTTTGATCTTCACCAGGGGCTGTGCGACTGCGCGGAGCTGCTGCAGCGATTTGGAGGCCACAAGCAGGCCGCCGGGCTCTCTCTGGCCCCGGAGAATCTGGAGGATCTGCGCACGGCCTTTGACCGGGCGGTGCGGGCCCAGATCGGCGAGGAGCCTCCTCCACCCAGGCTGCAGGTAGAGGCCAAGCTGGGTCTGGATATGGTCGATCTGCGTCTGGTACAGGAGATCGATCTCCTGCAGCCGTTTGGGCTGGGCAACCCCCAGCCCGTGTTCTGCTCCACTCCGCTCACAGTGCAGAAGTACAAGGTCTTCGGGGCCAAGCACGTCTCCCTGCAGCTCAGGGACGAGCAGGCCGGGGTGACCATGCTGGGCAAGGCCTGGCGGCAGGCCGATGCCCTGTCTTCAAGCGTAGCCGGGCGCAGCATGCAGCTGGCCTTTACTCCCCGGATGAACTACTACAACGGCCTGACCAGCATCGATCTGCAGATCCGGGACTGGCAGTGCTTGGCCGGACAGTAGGCCGGCGGGGATCACCTCCCTTTCCGGGCCAGAGCCTTTCCCCGACCCTTATTCCCCCTGCCGCAGCAGGACCATGGACCGGTCCTGAACGTCAAAGTTCCCTTCAGCCTCGATGCGTTCCTCCTCTTCCAGCCAACCGTGGGTGGTATCCAGGACCTTGATCCAGCTCGCCCCCCATCGGGCGGAAGGCAGGGTGAAGTTCAAGGGTTCGTAATGGGCATTGAGGATGATGTAAAAGTTGTCGTCGCTGACCGCATCCCCGCGGGGATTGGGATTGGGGATGTTCCGGCCGTTGAGATAGATGGCCAGGGACTTGGCAAAACCCTCCCCCCAGTTCTCTTCATCCATTTGCTTGCCCTCCAGGGTGAACCAGGCGATGTCGTGGGTCTGGGTGCCGTGGATGGAGCGGCCCTGAAACCAGCGCCTGCGCCGGAACGCGGGATGCCTGAGCCGAAACCCGATCAGCCCCTGGCAGAACCCGAGCAGATCCTGGTCCACATGCTCCCAGTCGAACCAGGAGAGCTCATTGTCCTGACAGTAGCAGTTGTTGTTGCCGTTCTGGGTGCGGCCGGTCTCGTCCCCGCCGAGGAGCATGGGCACGCCCTGGGAGAGAAAGAGGGTGGTCAGGAAGTTCCGCTTTTGACGGGTGCGCAGGTCCATCACCTCCGGGTCGTCGGTCGGGCCCTCGGCGCCGCAGTTCCAGGAGCGGTTGAAGTCCTCCCCGTCCTGGTTGTCCTCCCCATTGTCCTCATTGTGCTTGTGGTTGTAGGACACAAGGTCGTGAAGGGTGAACCCGTCGTGGGCGGTGATGAAGTTGATGCTGGCAAAGGGCAGGCGGCTGGTGTTCTCATACAGATCCGGGCTCCCGGCGAAACGGTAGGCCAGCTCGCCCAGGGTCTGGTCCTCGCCCCGCCAGAAGTCCCGCACACAGTCCCGGTACTTGCCGTTCCACTCCGACCAGACCGGAGGGAAGTTTCCCACCTGGTAGCCTCCCTCCCCCACATCCCAGGGCTCGGCAATGAGCTTGACCTGGCTGATGACCGGGTCCTGCTGGATAATGTCGAAAAACGCGGACAGCCGGTCCACGTCGTGCAGCTCCCGGGCCAGGGTGGAGGCTAGATCGAAGCGGAATCCATCCACGTGCATCTCCAGAACCCAGTAGCGGAGGCTGTCCATGACCAGCTGCAGGACGTGGGGATGGCGCATGTTCAGGCTGTTGCCAGTGCCGGTGTAGTCCATGTAGTAGCTGGGATCTTCGGTCAGGCGGTAGTAATAGGCGTTGTCTATGCCCTTAAAGGAAAACATGGGCCCGAGGTGGTTGCCTTCCGCGGTGTGGTTGTAGACCACGTCCAGGATGACCTCGATCCCGGCCTGATGCAGGGTCTTGACCATCTGCTTGAACTCGGCCACCCCGGCCCCGGGGCGCTGGTCCGAGGAGTACTCGTTGTGGGGAGCGAAATACCCGATTGAGTTGTATCCCCAGTAGTTGCGAAGCCCCCTGTCCACCAGGTGCTTGTCGTGGATGAACTGGTGCACGGGCATGAGCTCCACAGCCGTGACCTGCAGCTTCTTTAAGTGCTCCACCGCCGCCGGGTGGGCCAGGCCGGCATAGGTCCCCCGGATCTCCTCCGGGATGTCCGGATGCTGGATGGTGAATCCCTTGACATGGGTCTCGTAGATCACGGTTTCGTGCCAGGGAAGCTGCAGCCTGCGGTCCCCGCTCCAGTCAAAGAAGGGCTGATGGACCACGCAGCGGGGGACGAAGGGGGCGCTGTCCGCATCGTTTCTTTCCTCCGGTCCCTGGTCCAAATCGTAGGGAAAGGCTGCCTGATCCCAGTGCACCTGGCCTTCTATGGCCTTGGCATAGGGGTCCAGAAGGAGCTTGGCCGGATTGCAGCGGTGGCCTTGGTCCGGATTCCAGGGGCCGTGGACCCGGAATCCGTAGCGCTGTCCGGGCTCGATCTCCGGCAGGTAGCAGTGCCAGCAGAATCCGGTCACTTCCGGCATCTCGATCCGGGTCTCCTGATCGTCCTCGTCGAACAGACAGAGCTCCACCTGCTCGGCGATTTCGGAGAACAGGGAAAAATTGGTCCCCGAGCCGTCGTACACAGCACCCAGGGGAAAGGGTTGGCCGGGCCATATCTTCATGGATGTCTTCTCCTTGTGGACTGAGCATTCGCACTACAGCGACATTTTGCTGTAACTCATTGATTTCTTGTTTATCGCTTTTTATAGCTCCCACGCTCTGCGTGGGAGCTATAAGTAATCGCCTGGCGCCCGCCTGGCTCTTTGCAGGGGTTTGTCGTGCCCAAACTGTCGTTGTTAGGTTAGCTGTCTATATTCAGCTCTACTCCTGGTCCGGGGTTTTGACAAGGCCGGACCGGATCAGCAGGGAGCGGATCCTTAGCGGAGCATCATGGACGGAAGCCAGAGGGCCAGGCCGGGCCAGACCGCAAGAAGGACCAGGGCCAGGGCCTGGATGAGGAGGAAAGGAAGGACGCCGCGGATGATATGCGCTCCGAATCTGATCTGGGGCGGAGCCACGCCTTTGAGATAAAACAGGGCCGGGGCCATGGGCGGGGTCAAAAAAGAGGTCTGCATGGCGACACAGAAGAGCATGGCCGTCCACAGGGGGTCAAAACCCAGCTTCTGCAGGACGGGGGTGAAAATGGGAACCAGGATGGGCACGATGCCCACCCACTCCATGAACAGGCCGAAGACAAAGAAGGCGGCGGTCATGATGCCCAGAATGCCCCAGGGCCCTATGGGCAGATTCAGGAGCAGGTCCTGGACGATGAAGCCTCCGCCCAGGAGCATGAAGGTGCCGGTGAAGACAAAGGCGGCGGCGACGATGAGCAGGATCATGGAAGAGATGACCGTGGTCTGGACAAAGGCGTCCTTGAGAACAGACCAGGACAGATTGCCATAGCCCCAGGCCAGGAGCACGCTGACCAGGGCGCCTACAGCGGCGGCCTCGGTGGGCGCGGCTATTCCGAAGAATATGGTGCCCAAAACTGAAAAAATGAGCAGGATGGTGGGCAGCATGGAGGTCAGGACCAGAAGGAGCTTTCGGGCCAGGGAGACATTGCGCTGACTTTTGGGCAGGGCCGGACCCAGCTCCGGCTTCAGAAAGCAGATGGTCAGGATATACAGGGCGTATAGAGCGGCCAGGAGCAGGCCGGGAAGGACGGCGGCCATAAACAGCTGACCCACGGAGATTCCGGCCATGGGACCGTAGACAATGAGCATTATGGACGGGGGGATGAGAATGCCCAGGGTGCCTCCGGCGCAGATGGATCCGGAGGACAGGGCCGGATCGTAGTTCCGGCTGAGCATGTGCGGCAGAGCGAAGAGCCCCATGACGATCACCGGTGCGCCCATGATCCCTGTGGCTGCGGCCATGAGGGTGCAGACTGCGATAACGGCCAGGCCCAGACCGCCGCGCAGGGAGCCCAGAAGGAGGTGCAGGGCGGAGAAGAGCTTCTCCGCGGCCCCGGATCGCTCGAGCATAATGCCCATGAACACAAAGAGGATGATGGAAACCAGGATATAGCTGTGCATGGTCTCGAAAACGCGCAGGACGAGCATGTTGAAGAACGCGTCGCCCGCGCCGGCGAATCCGACCAGCAGAGCGCTGCCCAGCATGACAAAAGGGACCGGGAAGCCGGAGGCCAGGCCGAGAAGCAGGCCCGCGAACAGACAGATCAGAAGGATTTCAGGGCTGGCGGTCATCGCAGCCTCCTCCCCGGACCACGATCCGCAGGGAACGGATGAACAGGGCAACCCCCTGCACAAGCAACAGAGCGGCGGCCAGGGGCAGAACCGTCTTGAAGGGGTAGATGGGCGGCTGCCACATGCTCTGCCCCCCGGTCTCCAGGATGCCCCAGGACTTCCAGGCGAACTGCGCGCCGTAGCAGACCAGGGCGGTCAGGGGGGGGAAGAAGAAGACAAGATATCCCAGGCAGTCGATGATCGCCCTGCCCCGGGTCGATAAGCGGTCGTACAAAAGCTCGATGCGCACGTGTCGGTCCAGCTGCAGGGTGTAGGCTGCCGCAGCCAGAAATATCGTCCCGTAGAGCATGTAGGAGATGTCATAGGACCATGCTGTGGGTGCATTGAACAGATAGCGGGCAGCGGTGTCGTAAACCAGCTCCAGGATCAGGACCGGGACCAGCCAGGCCACTGCCTTGCCGGTCCAGGCACTGATGCGGTCAATGACTTGAAGCATAGATGATCCTGCCAAGGGATGATGATGGGAGCGAGTGCAAATCAGATGTGCACTCGCCCGGATTTTTGTGTCCAGGAGCCAGCATTCGGTCGGCGCTACTCGCCTTCCGGCTGGGCAAACGGATAGGGCAGGCGGACCAGGTCGGCGTATGGCTCCACCAGCCTGCGGAAGCTGCGCTGGGACTCCAGGACCCGGGCGAAAAAGGGATCGTCCCGGGCCATCTTATTCATCTCCTCCCGGCCGATGCGCTTGATCTCTTCAATCATCTCCGGGGTCAGCTTGGAGACCTCCACCTTGGGGCTGCTCCGGAAGTACTCCATGGCCTCGGCATCTTCCTTCATGGCCTCATTGATGGCCTCGAAGCAGGAGATCTTGAGCGCGTATTTGACCATGGGCTTGAGCCGGTCGGGGAGCTCTTCCCAGGTCTTTTCATTGACCAGGGTCTCCAGCGGGGCACATGGTTCATGGATCCCGGGGACTTTTAGATAGGGACAGATCTCTTCAAAGCCCAGCTTGCGGTCAATGGCCGGGGTGCCGAACTCAGCGGCATCAATGACCCCCCGTTCCAGGGAAGGGTAGACCTCTCCCCCGGCCAGGCTGACCACCCGGGCCCCGAGCCGTTCCAGGCATCGACCCCAAACCCCCACCGTGCGGAACTTCAGGCCTTTGAAGTCTTCCAGGCTGTTGATGGGCTTTCTGGACCAGCAGAAGTTTTCCGATCCGAGCATGCCGTAGGGGGGCAGCACGACCACGTTCTGTCCGGCATACATCTCGTTCCACAGCTTCAGTCCGTCCCCGTGATAGATCCAGCTGAGCATCTCCCGCATCTGCATCCCGTTGGGGTAGGAGTTGGCGAACAGAACCGAGGCCGGAAACTTGCCGATCCACCACCCGGCCCAGGTGCAGCCGATATCCAGGACCCCGCTGTTCACTGCATCGAAGACCTGCTTGGAGGGGACAATGGATCCCCCGGGCTGCATGCGGATGACCAGCTCTCCGCCGGTCAGCTCCTCGACCAGGTGGGCAAAGCGTTCAGCCGGGGAGTAGAGCTGGGGGAGGCCGGTTGGATAGCTGGACTGGCCCCGCCAGACGATTTTGGCTTCCGCGGGCTGGGGCTGAAACAGAGCCGTCCAGCAGAAGAGGGCAGCGGCAAGCCAGGCCAAGAGTCCTCGTGTACTGGGCATAGATACCTCCAGGGCTGTAGGGAACATACACACCGCACTGGACACGGCGCCCCGGTATCCTGTGCGGGAACGCCTGCCATTGCCGCAGGCAGGACCGGGGCGGACGCCGCCTAAGGGTCCAAGGCTTTGAGGATGATGGTGTTTTGCGAGCTGTCGAACAGGGTGAACCTGGCCCGGACCGTTTTTTCTTCGCCAAAGATGTTCCTGGCGGTTATCTGCTCCCCGTCGGCCTCCAGATACTCCACGCTCTCCAGGATCTTTTCCTGGGTCTCACCGGTCTTGAGAAACACGTGCACATCACACATATCTCATACCTCGTGTTGGGGTCTGATCTGCCGGACATCATCCGGCAGGGGTTGCGGGATCAGGCCTGCAGGGATTGAATGGCCCTGCGCAGATGGTCGCTGCCCTTGGCAGTAAGCTGGCTCAAGGCCCGGACTTCAGCCGCGGCCTCCTGTTTCCCGGCCTGTTCCAGCTCCTGGGCAAAGACTTCGTACTCCTGCTGATGCTGATCGTTGTGTTCAATCCAGTGTTCCATGCGGATACGGGCCTTTTCCAAGCTGTCCATGGGAAAACCTCCTTTTTTAATCCGTTGCTAGTGCCTATTCATCATCTGTCGCAATGCTAGAAACATCCCCCAGCCCCTCTCAAGGGGGGACGAAGGAGGGAGAAACAGAATAACGTTTGACTTTTCACGAGCGCACGCGCGCCATTCGCCATTGCTGTGGCAGGCATGTATACACAACTCAAAACGGATAATAGTCCCGGGGGTGTCCCCGGCAACATCATGAAATCCACAGGCTGCATCAAAGACCCCGAGTTTTTGGCCTCAGATGTTTTCATCCGCAGGTCCAGGGCCGAAGGACCTGCGGTTTGCAGGGAGCGGCTCAGGTCAGATAGCGTTCGAACTCGGCCCAGGAAAAGGGCTGATTCCCGTCGATGACGGAACAGAACCTGGCACAGGCCACAGCCTGGGACCGCCGCATATTGATCAGGGCATGGCTCAATCCGGCCTCGGCCAGTCTGGCCAGGTACATTGCTTCCAGCATGGGGGCCGCGGGATGCTTGACCCCGGAGGTCAGATTGGAAAGACCAACCAGGGTCCGGACCCTGGTCCCGCACAGCTCTGGAAGCATCCGGATGGTTTCCAGCACGCTCGCAGCCTGGGCCGTGCCGTCGTTCCAGCTCAAGGGGGCCAGGACCGGATCGATGATCAGATCGGCCGGATCCAGCCCGGCGCGGGTGCTGACATCCAGCAGGTCAGAAGCGATCTGCAGCCGCTCCTCTGCGCTGGCAGGGACATGGCCGTTGGGACGAAGGAGGAAGCCGACAACCGGAAGCCGGTGCCGTACAGCCAGGGGCAGGATGGTCTCTACCTTTGCGGGCTCCAGGGAAAAACCGTTTATGACCGCCTGTCCGGCACACTGCTCAATGCCCTGCCACAGCATATCAGGCTCGCTGCTGTCCAGGTACACCGGCAGATCGGTTCCGGCCTGCACGGCCTGCAGGCAAAAGGACATGGTGTCCCGGCGATCCCGGGAGCCGGGGCCGGGATTGACATCTATGGCTGCGGCGCCCAGAGCGGCGCAGCGGCCGGCTATCTCCGCAATGGGTCCGGCCTCCCGGGCCTTTACAGCCCGGGCCACGACTGGATTGAGGATGTTGATATCGTCTGCAATGAGCTGCATATATGTATGGAATTCCACTTCCTGTGTCCAAGAGCCCTACTTTTCTATCCCGGTTCTGGCCTGAACCCCCTGCTGGTAGTAGTGCTTGATCTCCTTCATCTCGGTGACCAGGTCCGCGGCCTCCAGGATCCTGGGGTCGGCCATGCGACCGGTGAGGATCAGCTCCACCTGGGGGGGCTTGTTGCGGATAACCTCCAGCAGGTCGTCGACAGTGAACAGGTTGTAATAGGTGGCGATGTTCACCTCATCCAGGATGACCATCTGATACTCGCCGGAGTGGATGATGGCGTTGATCTCCTGCAGACCGTTTTTGGCCAGGGCGCAGTCTTCGGGCGTGGGGTCGTTGAAGATGAAGCAGTCCCGGCCGAACTGCTTGATGACTATCCGTTCGGAAAAGTCTTTGAGAATGTCCAGTTCGCTGTAGTGCATTCCTTTGACGAACTGGCCGATAAAGACCTTCAGGCCGGCGCCGGCTGCGCGCAGGGCCTGGCCCAGGGCCGCGGTGGTCTTTCCTTTGCCGTTGCCGGTGTAGAGTTGAACGTATCCTGTCTGCATGTCTCGTTTCCTCCTGACTGGTGATTGAGTGCTTCTCCGGACGGCTCGGCTCAGAGGTCCTTGGACACAGAAATTACGGTTCTTGGACCAGCCTGTGGATTGATGTCGAACTGGCTGGATTCCGGCTTTCTGGGGAAAGACGGAAGAAACCGAACTTTCGGTGCAGTGATAGGAGTTGTGCCCCGAACCAAACAGTGCTACAAGCTTTTTCCGTTGTCCTATACCACGCTGAGCAGTGACGTCCAGTAGTGAAAATGGGGCTTTGACCCAGCCAGTGGGGTTTTGACCTTTGCCGTCTCTGGTGTATGCCCGATTCCGCCCCTCTGGGCGGTAGGGATGTGTGCGGCCCTGTCGCTCAAGGCACACAGAACAGACGGCAAACTCTTATGTAGGCAATTCCACTTTCTGGGTCCAAGAGCCGACTTTTCGTTCCCTGCAGGCCCAAGAGAGCGCAGGGGTTGAGGTTGAAAGGGAATGTTCTGTGTCGAAGAGCCTGAAAACGATGTGCAAACATATAGATCGCGGGGGTCGCATGAGTGCGCAGGTTGCAGTGACTGTGCTGGGGACCGACAGGCCGGGCATAGTCTGTGAAGTGGCCTCTCTTTTGGCTGGGAAAGGGTGCAATATCGACGATCTGACCCAGACAGTGCTTCAGGACGAGTTTGCGGGGATATTTCTGGTCAGCCTGCCGCAGTCCGTGGGCTCAAAGCAGCTGTTGACCGATCTGAGCACTGAGCTTGCCCCCCTGGGGTTGGTGCCCTACGTCAAGTCTGTCCAGCCCCCAAAGCCTCCAGGATCCAGGCTTCAGGTCGAGCCTTTCGTGGTGGTCTGCATAGGAGAGGATCAGGTGGGGCTTATTGCCGCAGTGACCTGCGAGATGAAGCGGATGGAGGTGAACATCACCAATATCAGGTCTGTTCCCGGCACCGCGGCCTTTGCGCACCGGGTGGTCACCATCCTGGAGGTCGATGTGCCTGCGGATCAGGAGCTGCAGGAGGTGACCGCTGCCTTGTCCCGGATCGGAGAGGAGCGGAATATACAGGTTACGATTCAGCACAAGAGGATATTTGAGGATATCTGCCGCGTCTAGCCGGCAAGGGGGATCCATGCTCAGTGAACGGGAGGTCATTTCCACCCTGGAGATGGTCAAGAATGAAAACCTGGACGTGCGCACAGTGACCCTGGGCATAAGCCTGTTCGACTGTGCCAGCCATGACCAGGCAAAGACCAGGGAAGCGGTTCGGGAAAAGATTGTCCGCATCGGAGCCGATTTTGTGGCCAAGTGCGATCGAGTCGGAGCAAAATACGGTATTCCAGTGGTCAACAAGCGCATTGCCGTCAGTCCCATAGCTGTTGTCGGCGCGTCCTTCAGCTCCGGGGAGCTGGTGGCCCTGGCTCAGACTCTGGATCAGGCGGCCCGGGAGGTGGGCATAGACTTCATCGGCGGCTTCAGCGCCCTGGTGGAGAAAGGTGCGGCCCGGGGGGATGCAGCCTTGATGGACGCCATCCCCGAAGCCCTGCAGAGTACCCAGAGGGTTTGCGCCTCAGTGAACGTGGCCTCCAGCAAGAGCGGCATCAATATGGATGCGGTATGGACCATGGGCCGGGTAATCAAAGAGACAGCCAGGCTGACCGCGGACCGGGACGGCCTGGGATGCGCCAAGCTGTGCGTCTTTGCCAACATTCCCGAGGACATCCCTTTCATGGCCGGCGCCTACCTGGGGACCGGGGAGCCGGATACGGTGATCAATGTGGGAGTCAGCGGCCCAGGGGTGGTGAAAAAGGCCGTTGACCGGGCCCTGGCTCATGATCCGGGACTGAGCTTTGACCGTTTGTCCGAGATCATCAAGCGCACGGCCTACAAGGTGACCCGGGTCGGGGAGCTCATAGGCCGGGAAGTGGCCTCGGAGCTGGGAGTGCTCTTTGGAATCGTGGACCTGTCTCTGGCCCCAACCCCGAATGTGGGGGACAGCGTGGGGGAGATATTCCAGAGCCTGGGGCTGGAGGGGATCGGGGTCCCCGGTTCCACCGCCCTGCTGGCCCTGCTCAACGATGCGGTCAAAAAAGGCGGTGCATTCGCCAGTTCCCATGTTGGCGGGCTGTCCGGGGCCTTTATCCCGGTCAGCGAAGACGTGAATATAGCCCAGTCCGTGGCTCAAGGCTGCCTGTGCCTGGAGAAGCTGGAGGCCATGACCTGCGTCTGTTCCGTGGGGCTGGACATGGTCCCGGTGCCGGGGGAAACTCCGGCTGAGACCATAGCGGCCATTGTGGCTGACGAGATGGCCATTGGGGTGATCAACAAAAAAACCACCGCAGCCCGGCTCATTCCGGTACCTGGAAAAGCCGCCGGGCAGGAGGTAGAGTTCGGAGGGCTACTGGGGCGGGCGCCCATAATGTCCCTGCGGCACATGCAGGGATCCGCAGGATTTATCCGGCATGGAGGCAGGATTCCTGCTCCCCTGCACAGCCTGGTCAATTAAACGTTGATTTTCACCCGAATCTGACGTAGAATGCCGCAACCGCCAAAGGCCGTTTGCTGTGCACAGCGATGACTCATCGCTTGGCGCATTTTTGTGAAAGCCGGCACAAGCAGGTCTTTTGGTCCGGACGGCAAGCGAGAATGGGTGTAATGGGGCTGAACACGTGGTTGAAAAAGAATCTCAGGAGGTACGAGTATGACAGCTGCTGCAACTGGTTCCAACCCGGAACTGACTCAGGAGGCCCGCCAAGGGCTGGGCAAGGCTGCGCTTATTGTGGCCCTGCTGGCCGTAGTCTTGATGGTGGTCTTCTTTTTCAGCCTGCGGCAAAACATCGCCGCCCTGGACAGTCAGGTCAAGGGGGTTACCGGGGCCGAAGAAGCCGTGCAAACCATGGAGAACAAGGTCGCAACACTGGATTCCCGGGTTGCGGACTTAAACAGCAATGTTGAAGACCTGAGCCAGGCAGTGGACAAGCTGGAAGGCTTGCCCCAGGAGGCCAAACGCATGGTCTACGCCTCCATGATGGATGAGATGGCTCAAAAGGCGGATATGCTGGGCAAGGATCTGGACGAGGCCTCAAAGAAGAAGCTGGCCGAAGTCCAAAAGATACTCAAAGAAGTCACCAGCGGCATGTAGCCGGCACCGGTGTTCATGGCCATGCGGCCACCGAGAGCGGGATCCAGGACTGGGTCCCGCTTTTTGTTTATTTTGACTCTGGATTTTTCGCTCGCAGACTGGTTTACGAATGACAAACAGGAGAATAACGGCCTGCCGAATGGTCCTGATGCCCCCCTCTTGTCATTCTGAAGGCGCGTAGCGGCTGGAGAATCTCTTGTATTACTGACCCCCATGCCCGCCAAGGCACAGGCATATGGGTTCCTATGAGACTGGGAGGAGGATGGTTCCGGCCAGTAAGCCGGCCAGGAGATCGTCGATCATGATCCCGCCCCCGCCGGGAAGCCATGTCTCCGAGGCCCGGACAGGCCAGGGCTTGACGATGTCCAGGAGGCGGAAAAGGAGAAAGGCCGGAATCAGAAGCCAAAGCGAATCCGGGCTGACGAAGAGCAGGGCGGCCCATTGGCCCAGGAGTTCGTCAATGACCACCTGCCCCGGATCCTTGCATGCATACTGCTCTTCGCAGGCGCTTGCGGACCAGGCCCCGGCAATGAACACCAGGGCGAGGAGGACAAGGCGGACCGGCCACTCCCAGGGCAAAAACAGCCAGGGAGCACTGATCAGAGCGGCCAGGGACCCCCATGTGCCCGGCGCCTTGGGGGCGTGGCCGATGGGGCCGAGGGTGGCGATGTTGCGGCTAAGACTCCGGTAATGTGACATGTATCTGTTCGCCTCGGGGTATTCGGGCGCTGTTGAATCGCCCTGGTTCAACATGCAAGGGCAAGGCGGATTGCCTTTCGGTTCAGGTTGGGTGAGCAGAGCGGATCTCCATCCACCGCCCGCGGACCATGACTGTAAAGCGGCTGCGCAGGGGGGCAGGGAAAGCGGTCCCGAGGGATCCTGTGCTCTACCCCAGAGCTCTGTGCCGGCTTGTACCCGGTCAAATGCGGATGGCCTGCATCCCAAGCAGGGCGGCGGCAGTTTCGCTCAAGGGCAGGCCGACCACGTTGGACCAAGAGCCCTGGATCTCTGAGATCAGAAATCCCCCGCTTCCCTGGATGGCATAACCTCCGGCCTTGCCCATGGGCTCTCCGGTCCGGGCATAGGCAGCCAATACCGCTTCGGAATGAGCTGCAAAGGCAACCTGCGTGCTCACAGTGAACGCCCGGCTGTTGTCCGGGTCGCTTTGGTCCATGATCACGCATCCGGTGTGTACACTGTGGGTGCGGCCGTTGAGCCGGGAGAGCATCTCCAGGGCCTGGTCATAAGAGTCCGGTTTTCCCAAGATATCGCTGTCGGCGACTACGACTGTATCAGCAGCCAGGATGACGCCGGGCAGTTTCTTGGCCCCCACATTGCGGGCCTTGTGCTCGGCCATGCGCTGGACATAGCCCGGTGCGGCCTCGCAGGGCTCCGGGGGTGGTTCAGGCAACGGGCTGGGGTGGACCTGAAAATGCAGTCCCAGTTGGGTGAGCAAAGCCTGGCGGCGGGGCGAGGCCGAGGCCAAGACCAGGGAGGTGCAGGGGCGGAAAGGGCCCTGTACCTCGGGGGCGAGGCTGGATGCTGGCATGTGCTGGTCCCTTGTTTCCCGCATATGTGCGGGATTGTGCGTTGAAGTTTACATCCGGGTTTGCTAGACTGTAAGTAAGAATCGGATTTTCGGCGGAGCCTGTAAAATTTTGAGCTTGCGGTTTTTTTTCTGTGAAATCGTATGTCCTGGGTCCCAAAAACCGGCTCTTCGACACAGAAAGTGGAATTGCCTACAGAAGAGATGGCAAACTCCAAAAATCCACAAGCTACGTCAACGAACCAAAAAACCTGAGGATCCATAGAGGCGTGGCTCCTGGCAAGGGCCGGAAAACAAACAGCAGCCAAACCGCATGTGAGCAATGAACCGTGATGAGCATCAAACATATTCTGATCGTTGGAGTTGTGATCTTCATCCTGGCCGGAAGCGGCGCCGGCTGGTTCCTGTTTGAGCAGAGCGCAAAGCTTCGAAGCCTGAATCAGGATCCAGGCCGGGAATACTCGGGCCAGGTCAACGAGCAGCTCGTAACCCGGGCCGCCAACGGCACCTCCGGAAATGCCTCCCTTGAAGGGTCCGGGCAGACCTCGGACCCGGATACCCAGGATGCGGCCAACGCCACCGGGGCCCAGGAAGACAGGTCCTGGGTGGAGAAGAGCATCATTGCCCCGTATCTGGTCCAGGACGTGGCCCGGCTCCTGGTGGAACACTACCGTCCGGCGAATGCTTCCGGCGGGGGGGACACACAAGGCTCGCTCCAGATCAGCTTCAAGATCCTCAATGCCCGCTACGGGATCGACTTCCTGAATCTGCACGCTCCGGACAAAGGGGTCAAGCAGGCGAGGAGCCAGGTGCTGCAGTATGCCCTGCGTCCCGATGTCCTGGAGCGCATCTATGCCACCTATGCCCGGGATGTGCTCACGACCTTGGAGGCGGAAGCCGAGGATGCGGAAAAAACGGTGTACGGCCCTGATGGGCAGATGAAGCACATATCCTTGACCCCGGAGCAGATCGCAGAGATGCATTCCCTCTACGCCGCCTATTTTCGGGATGTGGGCCGGCTGATGGGGGTCCTCAGCAACAATCGAGCCTTGGCCGAAGATATTGAGACCTATCTGCAGGCCGAACAGGACGCGGTCCACGCCAGCTATCTGTTGAAAAAGGCCAGACAGGAGGGCAACGAGGGAGATCAGACAGCAAAGGAGCGCAGGACCCAGGCTGCCGATGCATACCGTCAGGCCCTGCGGCACAGGGAGCGGACCAAGGAGCGGATTCTGAACCGGATTCAGTCCCGGGCTCCGGAGCTGGATCTGCCCGTCGATGAGATCATGTATGTGGCCCAGTGGGTCCACCGGCGGCTGATGGAAGGCGAGCGGTCCGAGGCATTAGGGACGGCGTCTGCTCTGCTCCAGGATTTCGCTCGGCGGCTCCAGGACCGGTCGCGTTCAGTTCAGGCCGGAGCCTGAGCCGGGGTGACCATGCCGTGGAGCGAGGAAGCTATTCCTCAAACAGGTAGCCGTACTCCATGGAGATCTCATCCGTCCTGGCCACCAGGGTCTCCACCAGCTCATCCAGGGCGTTGGCCCGGATGATGCCCACCTGGTGATCCAGGTAGTTGCTGAGGACATCTTCGGCGTAGGAGTAGGTCCACACCAGGCTGTAGATGGAGCTCAGACCGGGCCGGCCCTGAAACTCTTCCTGGCTGGAAATGAAGAGCTTGATCTTTCGCTCTTTGTAGCCCGAGAGCCGGAACAGTTCAGACCCATTCAGCCGTTCCCGGAGCTGAAAGACCATTCTCCTGCCCAGGCTGTCCATGCCGTCATAGTTGACCATGATGGGTATCTTGCCTTCTTCGATTACTTTCTGGGGCACATCCTGGACATTCTTCACCCTCTGAACTTCCTGGGCAGTGGCATTGGGTTCCTGCTCCTGAGCCGCGGGCTGGCCGGGACATGCCAGCAGGAACAGGATCAGGACCACCAGCCGGGTTGGGCCGAAGATGGATTGGGTGTTCACAAAGATTCTCCTGTTGCAGTGTTTCCCCGGGGGGATCTGGCGGTGCAGGCCGCAGACGACCCTTTGCCCCGGGCGGTTCCGGGAGCCCCAAGCCCCCGCCCGTGGTCAGCACAGGCGGTACGGCGGTTTCCAGGGCCCGGTTGTCATTGCCCGGCCCCGAACCGCTGGTGCTGTTCCCAGGCGTAGGCGGTGCGGACGATGAACCTCAGGTCGTCGTATTCCGGGGTCCAGTTGAAGGCTTGGGCTATCTTGCCGGGGGCGGCCACCAGCTCTGCAGGGTCGCCCGGCCTGCGGCCGGCGGAGCGCACATTCAGCATGCATCCGCTCACGTCCTGGACAGCGGAGATAATATCCCGGACTGAAAAGCCGTGGCCGTAGCCGCAATTGAATATTTCCGAGGGGTTGCCCTGTTCCAGCCAGTTCAGGGCCAGGACATGGGCCCGGGCCAGGTCGGTGACATGGATATAGTCCCGCACTCCGGTCCCGTCCGGAGTCGGATAATCGGTGCCGAAAAGGTCCAGATTCTCTCTCTGCCCCAGGGCCGTCTGGCAGGCGACCTTGATCAAATGAGTGGCGTTCGGCGTGCTCTGTCCCAGGCGTCCATCCGGGTCGGCACCCGCGACATTGAAGTAGCGGAGGATGACGTGCTTGAATTCCGGGGTGGCCCTGGACACGTCCTGGAGAACCCATTCGCTCATCAGCTTGGATCTCCCGTACGGATTTATAGGAGCCACAGGGGCGTTTTCAGCGACCGGCAGGTTCTCCGGCAGGCCGTAGACGGCAGCCGTTGAGGAAAAGATGAAATGGGAAACGCCGGCTTCTGCGGCCAGGCGGATGAGCCAGGTGGTGTTGGAGGTGTTGTTCTGGTAGTACTTGAGGGGGTTGGAAACCGATTCCGGGACCACAATGCTGGCCGCAAAATGGACAACGGCAGTAAAGTCCTCGGACTGCAGGACGCTGCGCACATGGTCCACATCGGCCAAATCGCCCCGGATCAGCCTGGCCGGAGGCAAAACGGCCTCGGGGAACCCGGTGCTGAGATTGTCCAAGACCACCACTTCATAGCCGGCCTGCACAAGGCAGAGCACGGTATGGGAACCTATGTACCCGGCTCCGCCGGTAACCAGAACTTTAGCCATTTTCCCTCCACACAGCGAGCTGATCAGGGATTAAGGAAGCTGCTGCACGCACCCTGCTAGGCGACAGGCTTTTGTTGCCCAATGTTTTCAATGTATAAGCCAGATACTTTTGGCTCTTCGACACAGAAAGTGGAATTGCCTACAGAAGAGATGGCAAACCCTAAAAATCCACAGGCTACGTCGAAGACCCATACTTTTTCTATATCTGAAAACGCAGATTTGGCAAATTTTGGACACCCCCGCCCCCTGCCTCTGGGGGTCAGGGAAAGGCTTGCTTTTGCTATCCGGCTGTTTTATCGGTTGGTTAGAGCTGCGTTGAGAGTGATTGAAGTATGCGAGCATAGTGGTACACAGACAGTCTGGTTCTGTCAACGCTAGACAGAAGGGAGGAGCTATGGACAGAGAGACCCCTTCCGCCCGTTCCGGTCAGAGCACAGACCGGAGAAATGCCTTGTTTGTGCGCAAAATGGAAGACGCTGGCATGTCCAGGGCGGTCATAGACCTATTTTCCGGATACGTCGAACAGTTCCTGGCCTCCCAGTCCGTCGGCTTCATCCCGGAGTCTGAAATTGAACCGGTGCAGGAGTCGGATGTCAAGAAGCAGGATCAGCTCACAGGGGACGACGAGGAGGCCGGGACGTCGCACCTTGATCAGGCGGTGGCCATCAAGCTCAACGGAGGGCTGGGAACCAGCATGGGCATGCCCTATGCCAAATCCCTTCTGCCGGTGAAGTCCGGTCTTACCTTTCTGGACATCATCTGCAGGCAGACCGCGGCCGTGGATTCTACAGGGACCTCCGGTCCCGCCCTGGTCCTTATGGACAGCTTCACCACCCATGAGGATACCCAGGCCCATCTGCACAAGATGCACCTGTCAAAGACTCAGGAGCCGTGGTCCTTTGTCCAGCACACCTATCCCAAGATCCTGGCCGATACCCTGGAGCCGGCCCAGTGGCCGAGCCAGCCGGATCTGGAATGGAATCCACCGGGACACGGAGATCTCTACGCCGCACTGCATACATCCGGGATGCTGGACAGGCTGATCAAGGCCGGAAAACGGTACGCCCTGGTCTCCAATGCCGACAACCTGGGGGCGGTGCTCAACCCCTCCATCCTGGGATATTTCATCCGCAATGGGCTTGAATTCATGATGGAGGTGGCCCAGCGCTCCCCGGCGGACAAGAAGGGAGGGCATCTGGCCAAGCAGGACGACGGCCGACTGATCCTGCGGGAGATCGCCCAGTGCCCTGAGGAAGATGAGGCCGCATTTCAAGACATTACCCGTCACCGGTACTTCAACACCAACAGCATATGGCTTGACCTGCAGGCCCTTCAGTCCATGATAGCCAACCAGGGGCTGCCCCGTCTGCCCCTGATCGTCAATCCCAAGCACCTGGATCCCAGAGATGAGTCCTCTCCCCGGGTCTACCAGCTGGAAACGGCCATGGGAGCGGCCATTTCCTCTTTTACGCGCAGTGCCGCCCTGCATGTCGACCGCCGCCGGTTTGCTCCGGTGAAAAAAACCAATGACCTCCTGGCGGTTCGTTCGGACTGCTATGTGCTGAGCGAAACCTATCAGCTGCTGCCCAGTACCAAACGCAGCCTGCCGCCGATCGAGGTGGAGCTGGATCCGGAATACTTCAAGAAAGTGGACCAATACGAGACGAGATTTCCGCAGGGGGAACCGAGCTTGGTTGACTGCGAACGACTGATGATCAAAGGTGATGTCCTTTTCGAGGCCGACGTGGTCTGCAGAGGCGCGGTGGATCTAAAGAACCGGACCTCGATCCAGCAGCGTGTTGGACAAGGATCCGTCCTGGAGGGAGAAAAGGTCTGGGAGTAGCTGGTCCGGAGCGGAAAGGGAGAGACGTAAGATCAGCTGAATACGTCCGGATTTCCCGGCATGGAGTCAGGGCCTTGGACACGGGCAGCCGCAGGGTGGATGACACCCTGCGGCTGCCCGTGTCGTTCTGTCCGGCCGGCGCCGGCCCTGGAGAGCAGGTCACGGACCAGGCAAGGTCCGGATGTGAACTAAGGAGGATACATGAAGGACATAGGGTTCGAACTGGTGTGGCAGGCCCGGATACCCGAGATTCAGGGCCTGGCAAGGCTGTATCGCTACAGCCGAAATGGGGCTGAAGTGCTCGCGGTGGAAAACGACGATGAAAACAAGGTGGCGGGCATTGCCTTCCGGACCCCGCCCAAGGATTCCACCGGAGTGGCCCACATCCTGGAGCATTCCGTGCTCTGCGGATCGAGGAAATATCCGGTCAAGGAGCCTTTTGTCGAGCTGCTCAAGGGCTCGGTGCAGACCTTTTTAAATGCCATGACCTTTCCGGACAAAACCTGCTATCCAGTAGCCAGCCAGAACAGTCAGGATCTGCAGAACCTGCTGGATGTCTATCTGGATGCCGCCTTTTTCCCCCGGATCACCCCGGAGATCTTCGCCCAGGAGGGCTGGCACCTGGTCCAGGACGATCATGACCCGGAGCGGCTGCGCTACCGGGGGGTGGTGTACAACGAAATGAAGGGGGCCTACTCCTCTCCGGACAGCCTGCTGGCGGAGTACTCCCAGCAGTCCCTGTTCCCGAATACCGTATACGGCCTGGATTCCGGCGGACATCCGGAGTCCATCCCCGAGCTGACCTATGAGCGGTTTGTGGAGTTTCACCGCACCCACTACCATCCCTCCAACGCCCGGATGTTTATTTACGGCAACGACGATCCCAGGCCTTACCTGGCCCTGATGCACGAGTATCTGCAGCACTTTCCGGCCCTGAAGCCGGACTCGGAGATAGGTCTCCAGTCCCGTTTTGTCCAGCCCAGACGGGTGACCGCCTACTATCCCGCGGACCCGGAAAACGGGGCCAAATCCATGCTGACCATGAACTGGCTTCTGGAAGCAGCAACCGATATGGACGCCAACCTGCGGTCCCATATTCTGGAAGAGCTGCTCATCGGCATGCCGGCGTCCCCGCTGCGCAAGGCCCTCCTGGACTCCGGACTGGGAGAGGACCTGGCCGGGGTCGGGCTGGAGGCCGATCTGCGGCAGATGTTCTTTTCCACCGGCCTGAAGGGCATCAAGGCCGGAGACCAGGAGAAGGTGGAGGAGGTCATCCGCACCACCCTGCACTCATGCGCGGAGCAGGGGTTTGATCCCAAGACCGTCGAGGCGGCGGTGAACAGTGTGGAGTTCGAGCTGCGGGAAAACAACACCGGCTCCCTGCCCCGGGGACTTGTGCTCATGATCCGGGCCTTGAGCACCTGGCTGTATGACGCGGACCCCACGCTGTCCTGGTCCTTTGAACGGCCCCTGGATGCAATCAAGGCCGAGCTGCAGGCCGGAGAGCCGGTTTTTGAGCGGATGGTCCGGGACTATCTGCTGGACAACAGCCACCACAGCACCGTTCTCCTCTCCCCGGACCTGGACCAGGGGCGGGCCATTGAGAAACGGGAGGCCGAACGGCTGCGTGAGCTCAGTCTGGGCTTGAGCGCGGAAGAAAAACGGGCGATCCAGGCCGAGGCCGAGCGCCTGCAGGCCATGCAGCAGGAGCCGGACCCGGCCTCAGAGCTGGCCAGGATACCCAGGCTGACCGTCCAGGACCTGCCCTCCAGGGGGCCGGAGTATCCGAGCCGGGTAGAGGCGGAGGAACCTGGCCTGGTCCTGTATCACAACCTGTCCACCAACTCAGTGTTCTATCTGGATGTGGGCTTCGATCTGGGCCAGCTGGAGCAGAAGCACCTGGGGTACGTGCGCCTCTTCGGGCGGGCCCTGACCGAGATGGGTACCCTGGATGAGGACTACGTCAGCTTGAGCCAGCGGATTCAGGCCAGGACCGGCGGGATTGAGGCTCAACCCTTTGTCTCCGGCCATGAAACCAGGCCTGAGCCCTGCACCTGGCTGTTTCTCCGGGGCAAGGCCATGGCGGACAAGGTCCAGGATCTCATGGACATCCTCCAAGAGGTTTTGACCAGGACCCTGCTGGACAATCCGCAGCGCTTCAAGCAGCTGGTTCTGGAGGAAAAGGCCAGGATGGAGCAGATGCTCATTCCGGCAGGGCATCAGATGGTCAACATGCGGCTGCGGTCCAAGTACAGCCTGGCCGACTGGGTCGGCGAACATGTCTCCGGGATGAGCTATCTCCTCTTCCTCCGTTTTCTGGCCGACAAGGTTGAGAACAACTGGCACGGGGTAGAGAGCGATCTGCTCCATATGCACGGCGTGCTGATCAATGCCAGGAACATGGTCTTCAATGTCACTGCCGAGGAGCCGGTCTGGGACAAAGCCAGGCCCATGCTGGACCGGCTGATCCAGGATCTGCCCCAGGCCAGGCCGGAGCCCCGCAAGTGGCTGGCAAAGTGCCAGACCGGGGATGAAGGGGTGCGCATCCCGGCCCAGGTCAACTACGTGGGCAAGGCCGTGGATCTGTACAGTCTGGGATATGTATTCGATCCGTCCAGCCTGGTGGTGACCAGGTATCTGCGCATGAGCTGGCTGTGGGACAAGATCCGGGTCCAGGGCGGGGCATACGGGGCCTTCAGTCTGCTGGACCGGGTCAGCGGGGTCATGTCCTTTCTTTCCTACCGGGATCCGAACATCACCAAGACCCTGGAGGTCTACGACCAGACAGCAGACTATCTGATCCGGTCCGAGTTCAGCCGGGAAGAAGTGGAAAAGGCCATCATCGGGACCATCGGGGATATGGACGCCTACCGTCTGCCGGATGCCAAGGGGTTTACCGCCATGCTCCGTCATCTGACCGGGGAAACCGACGAGGCCCGGCAAAAGCGGAGAGAGGCGGTGCTGGCCACAACCGGTGAGGATTTCCGCACCTTTGGTCAATGGCTCCGCCAGCTGGCGGCCCAGGGGCATGTAGTGGTTCTGGGCGACGGATCAGCCTTGGATCAGGCGGTGAACTCAGGTCTGCAGCTGGATCACGTCTGGCAGGTCCTTTAGGAACAGAATATCGGCTCTTCGACCTTACCTGTGGATTTTGGAGCTTGCCGTCTCTTCTGTGTGCCCACTTTCGGCCCGGTATTTTCCAACTTCCTGTGACGAAGAGCCAGAACAGCCTGTACCCGGCGCAAGCGCCGGGTACAGGCTGGATATGGAAGGCGCTTTGCTATCCCTGGCGTTTGGCCCGCAGTCTGTTTCGCAACCATTGATACCAGTGCTGCAGGTTCTCCCCGGTCCGGGCGGAGACGGACAGGACCTGGAGATTGGGGTTGACCTTCTGCGCGCCTTGCCTGGCCTGCTCCAGGTCGAAGTCCAGATAGGGGATCAGATCCACCTTGTTCAGGACCATGAGCTGGGAACGGACGAACATGCTCGGATACTTCACCGGCTTGTCGTCTCCTTCCGGAACGCTGAGCAGGGTGATCTTGGCGTCTTCGCCCAGGTCGAAAGCGGCCGGACAGACCAGATTGCCCACGTTCTCGATAAACAGGATGTCCAGAGCCTCCAGGTCCAACTGTCCTATGGCCTCCTGGACCATGGAGCTGTCCAGGTGACAGGCCTGATCGGTATTGATCTGGACCACCGGGGCCCCGGTGGCAGCGATGCGCTGGGCGTCGTTCGTGGTTTGAACGTCGCCTTCAATGACCGCCATCCGCAGCTCGGGCCCCAGGTCGGAGAGGGTCCGCTCCAGCAGGGCTGTCTTCCCTGCCCCCGGAGAGCTCATCAGGTTCAGGGCCAGGACCCGCTGCCGGTCGAACAGGCCTTTGTTCTGTTCGGCCATATCCTCGTTGACTTCCAGAATTTTGCGCACAACCGGTATCTTCATGTCCTCTCGCTCGTTGGGTAGCTGATGGTGGGTGCGGCCTATTCCGCTTCAATATGCTCGATGTTCAGCTCCTGTCCGCACAGGATCCGGTGCCCGGCGTCCTGTCCACAGAAGGGGCAGGGGGCAAAGACGGCCAGAGAGCCGCAGTCCTCTTGCTCCGGGCAGAAGTCGTTTCCGCACTGCGCGCAGCGCAGGCGCAGGGGAACGATTTCCAGGTCCAGGCTGGCGTTGTCAAGCTCAGTCTGCCGGGTCATGGCCTGGAAGGCCATGTGCAGGGCGTCGGGGACCACGCCGCTTAACCGGCCGCAGACAACCTTGACCGCAGTCAGCCGGGTCAAGCCGTGGGTGTGCATTTCCTGGCGGACAATGTCCAGCATGCTTTGGACCAGGGACGCTTCGTGCATAGCAGGGCCGGGTATCGCACGGTCACTCGCAGGTGCCGGATCTGAGGTTTACTGGGCGCAATCCCCTACAGGACAAAGATCCCGTCTTCATAGATGGTCTGCCGCTCCCCGGAGCGCAGCTTGGCCTGGACCCTCTTGGGCTCGATGTTCACCAGGTCCCAGTGCAGGGCGGAGTCGTTGAAGCCGAGGCTGGACTTGATGCTGTCCGTCAGCTGTCCGGCCCCGGGAGCGTAGGTCTCGGCGTAGGATGCGCCAAGGGCGATGTGGCAGTTGCCGTGGTCGCCGCCGAAGTTCTCGTCGAACAAGGTATGGGCCATGAAGGTGTCGATGCGCGAGAATCTCTTGTCGGTCAGGGAGAACTCCCCGATCTTGTCCGCGTTCTGATCCAGCTGCAGCTGCTTGTGGACGAAGGCCTCCCCCTGCTCGGCTTGGGCCGAGACCACCCGGCCTTCCTTGAACTCCAGGCGCAGACCGGTGACCAGGTTCCCGTTGCGGTAGGTGGGCTGGTCCATGTAGTACACCCCCGAGGTCCCCCGCCAGTCCGGAGAGGTGAAGAGCTCAAAGCTGGGGATGTTGTGCCCGGACACGCCCACCCATTGCCGGTCTTGGCCGGGAGTGACGGTCAGGTCGCAATGAGCGGACTCCAGATGCAGCTCTTCTATGTCCAGGGAGTTGAGGGCGTTCTTGATCCCGCCGGCCTCTTCGAATATCTCCTGCCATTTGGCCGTCGGATCCGGATGATCCAGGTAGCAGGCCTGGATGATCTGATTCCAGTAGTCCTCCTGGGAAATGCCTGCATTGCGGGCCAGCTCGGGAGTGGCCAGCAGGCCCAGGGTCCATCCGAACAGCCCTTGATTTTCCCGCTGATCAAGGATGTCCCGCAGTCTCTTCCGGGCCAGGACAGAGGTCCCGATCCGCTCCGGGTCCACATCCTGGAGGTGGGTCAGGGATTCCGGGGCCAAAAGGGAGATGCACCCGTTGAGATGATGCATGAGCTCCTCTTCTCCAGGAGGAATGAAGGAGATCTGCCGGCTGTCGCCCTGGGCGAACAAGGCGTGCTCCATGGCCGGGGAGCCGGTCAGCCGGTGGACTGGATGCAGGTTCCGGGCGATAAGCTTTTCAAAGAGGATCTCGGCCAGGGGTCTGGCCGGGAAATCGTAGCGGATCAGGACGATGTCCTGGGGGGAAAAACCGGGCTTTCTGGCGGTGCGCATTCCCCAGAGCAGAACATCGGCGTACTTTTGGAGCTGGTCGGTGGTCAACATGAAGCAGGGCGTCCTTAGGCTTGTGGTTCCGGCCATTGGTCAAAGCGGACGATATCGTCTTCTTCCAGGTAGCTGCCGCTTTGAATTTCAATGATCTCTACCGGGATCTTGCCCGGATTGGTCAATTGGTGGACAGTGGCCTGCGGAATGTCCACGGTCTGATTCTCAGCGCAAAAGAGCTCCTGATCCATGAGCCGGACCTTGGCCGTGCCCTGGATGATTACCCAGTGCTCGCTGCGGTGATGGTGCATCTGGATGCTCATCTCTGCGCCGGGATGGAGTGAGATGCGCTTGATCTTGTGAAATCGCCCTTCCTCCAGCACCGTGTAGCTGCCCCAGGGGCGGTGGACGGTGACATGGGCCTCCACCAGATGGCTGCCTTCCTGCTTCAGGCTGGTGACCAGGTTCTTTACCGACTGGACCTGATCGATGGGGCAGACCAGGGTGGCGTCCCTGGTCTGGACCACGATGGTCCGGTCCATGCCGGTCACCGCCAGCTTTCCGCCCTGGGAGAAGAACAGGCTGTCCCGGCAGTCCTGGGCCAGGACATCCCCCCGGGATACGCACCCGGAGCTGTCCTTGGCCCCCAGCCGGTAGACCGCTTCCCAGTTGCCCAGGTCGTCCCAGCCGAAGTCGGAGGGCACGACGGCCTGCTTGTCCACCTTTTCCATGATCCCGTAGTCCACGGATTGGCTGGGCAGTCTGGAATAGGAGCGGGTCAAGGGCTGCTCCGCCCTGGTCTGCCACCACTGCCAGTAGTCGGGCTGCAGGTCCTGCAGGGCCTGGAGAAAGGCGGGCAGGGAAAAGACGAACATCCCGCTGTTCCAGAAGTAACCGCCTTGTTCCAGAAAGCTTTGGGCCGTGCTCAGATCGGGCTTCTCGATGAACCGCTGGACCTGGCAGCAGCCCTGACCCAGATCCCGCCCCCGGGCGATGTATCCGTAGCCGGTCTCCGGACTGGTCGGAGTAATCCCGAAGGTGACGAACCATTCCTGGGCGGCCAGGCCGCAGGCCTTGGCCATGCATTCCCCCCACTTCGCCTGGTTGTGGATCAAGTGATCTGAGGGCAAAACCGCCACCAAGGCCTGCTCGTCCTGCTCCTGGATGCGGTCCACCCCCAGGACGATGGCCGGCAGGGTGTTCCGGCCCACGGGCTCGCTGATGATCTGCTTCGACAGATCGGGATCCATGTCCTGGACCTGCTTGCTGACCTCAAAGACGTGCTCTTCGTTGGTTACGATCCAGATGCGCTGAGGGGGAAGGATATGCATGACCCGGGAGATGGTCTGCTGCAGAAGGGTCGCATCTCCATTCAGGCTCAAGAACTGCTTCGGAAGCTGGGTCCGGGACAGGGGCCACAGCCTGGTGCCTGAGCCGCCGGCCAGGATGATGGCCTGACAGCGGCTGTATCCGGTCCTGTCTGCTGCAGAGCGGGAAGAGTCGTCGGTCATGGGCTCTCTCCGGGGCCGGCCCGCAAATCGCGGTGCGCGGCGGATGGTTCAGGGCGGATGCCGGAGCTGAGGGTCATGATTTGAAAAAAAGGCCACTGGGGCGCGGGCGCCCCGGCGGCCTGTCAGTGTCCATGGCGGAGAGGGAGGGATTCGAACCCCCGGAGGGCGTCAACCCTCAGTAGTTTTCAAGACTACCGCCTTTAGCCACTCGGCCACCTCTCCGAAACCGAATCACGATAGCCAATCTGCCCGGGAGGTGTCAATCTTCAGGGCCTGGAGGCCGGATCACCGCAGATATCCCTGCTCCGAGAGGTAGAGCAGGACCTCCTGGACTGCCTCGGCCGGAGTGGCTTGGCTGGTATCAATGGTCAGGTCCGGGTTTGCGGGGGGGACATAGGGGTCGTCCACTCCGGTCACGCCCTGGATCAGACCCTGCCGGGCCTTGGCGTACAGTCCCTTGCGGTCCCGCTGTTCGCACACCTCCAGGGGAGTGTTCATGTAGATCTCGATGTAGCCCCCGTACTGGCTGATCAGCTCCCGGTTGTAACGACGGGATTCTTCGTAGGGGGCGATGGGGGCGCAGATGGCAATCCCCCGGTTCTTGGTGATCTCGCTGGCCACGTATCCGATGCGCCGGACATTGATCTCCCGGTCCTGTTTGGAAAAGGAGAGCTCGCTGGAGAGATGGGTGCGGACGATGTCCCCGTCCAGGAGGGTCACCGGCCGGTCCCGGAGCTCCATGAACTTGACGTACAGGATGCGGGCCAGGGTGGATTTCCCGGACCCGGAGAGTCCGGTCAGAAACACTGTGAAGCCCTGCTTGTGCCTGGGGGGATAGGTCTTCTTCAGCTCGGCGACGACCTCTGGATAGGAGAACCATTCCGGGACCGGGAGGTCGAACTCCAGCCTTCGCCGCAGCTCTACCGAGGAGATGCGCTTGGTGACCATGTCCGGGCCGACCTGGGCCTCGGGCAGGTACTGGGCCTTGTCCTCCACATAGACCATGGGCTCCAGGGGCACGGCCTGGATCCCTATCTCCCCGCTGTGCTCGGCCACCATCTCCTGGGCCTGCCCAGCGGGATAGAAGAGGTGCTCGTTGGTCTCGTGCACATAGGGGTCGGCCTGGTCCGGGGCCACGATGAAGTGCGTGCATCCGTAGTTCTTGCGGATAATGGCCTGAAGCAGGGCTTCCCTGGGACCGGCCTTGCGCGAGGCATAGGGCAGGAGTCCGAGCATGATCATGGTCTGGGGGAAGCGGCGGACAAAGGCCTGGTAGCAGCGGATCATGGTGAAGTGTTCCAGGTCCCGGGGCGACGGGCGTCCCACCTCGGGCTGGAGGAAGATGCTGGCCCCGGCCTGACGGGCGGCCCGGGTGATCATTTCCTTGTGCGCGCAGTGCAGCGGCTTCTCGGTGTGGAAGCCGATGACATTCCGCCAGCCCATTTGGGTGAACCGGCGGTGGGTCTCCGACGGAGGGAGGCGGAGCTCAGGAAAGTCAAAGTGCAGGGGGGGATGCAGACCCTCGATCTCTCCGCCGACATAATAGGGATGAACTCGGTGCAGGAGACTGTAGACCGAGGGGTGCCGGTTCTCGTCGTCGGTGCCGAAGATATGGGCAGCCTCCTTGCGCTTGTCCGGCTCCCAGATCTCCCTGACGTGCATGACCGCCAGGAGAAACCCTTCCCCGTCGCACAGCCCCAGGGCCTGACCAGGCTGGAGCCGGGCGGCGGTGTGTTCCGGAAGGTCCAAGCAGATGGGCATGGGCCATAGGGTCCCGTCCGGGAGGCGGCCGTGATCCACAACCGCGTTGTATTCCTCGGAGCGCATGAACCCGGTCAGGGGGTAGAAGGCCCGGTTGCACAGCAGCTCCAGGTCGCACACCTGACGCTCGTTCAGGGAGATGCTCGGGGAGTCGGCGACCTCCTTCTTCAAGTGCTCCACACGTCGGAAGTGGACGAGGAGGCTCTCGGAATAGGCGTTCATCGGCTCTTTCCTTGTGATTTTCGCTTCCGGACCGGGACCTTGCCGACCACCTTCCGGTAGTAGGCCTGTTCGGCTTCCAGGTTGATCGGAACCCTGCGCTGCATGTTCAGCTGGGTCACCAGGAGGTTCAGCTTCTGGACCTGACGGTAGCAGAGCTCTTCGTCCTCGCATCCCTCGAGCATCTCCCGGATGCTGGCGATTTCTCTGCGCTGCTCAACCTCCGGGGCCACGTAGCCGGCATTCTTCAGGATCCGGTAGGCCATCCGGGTCTCGGGAGGCAGGTGGGCATCATCGTCCAGCTCCAGAGGCTTGCCTTGCCCCGGCAGGTTGTCCAGCTCTCCCTGGTCCACGGCCTCGGCGATCCGCTGCTCGGCCAGGAGGTGGAAAGAGAACAGGGGATCAAACATCCGTGGTTTGCCTCCGGGTTGTTATCGCTACAGCTTTGGAAAAGAGCCAGGCTGGAGCCTGGCGATCAAAAGAATGCCAGTCACGCGCCTGCGCGTGACTGGCGGTCCCAGAAAGAATGCCCCAGGATGCACATCAATGATCGGTATAGGTATCGAAATCGTCTGTATGCTTCTTAGCGCAAGCGTGCCTGCGCCTTGGGGTTGTTATCCGTTCAGGTACCGGTCGATCCGGTCCAGGCCCTCGGCGATATTGTCCAGAGAGTTGGCATAGGAAAAGCGCAGGTAGCCTTCGCCGTTGGCTCCGAAGTCGACCCCCGGGGTGACCCCGACCTTGGCCTGCTGGAGGATGTCAAAGGCCAGCCGGTAGGAGTCGGAGGAGAAGTTCCGGGCATTGGCCAGGATGTAGAAGGCCCCGGTGGGCTCGGTGGTGATCCCGAACCCGATCTCCCGCAACCTGCGGATCATGAACCTGCGGCGCTGATCGTAGGTGCCGACCATATGCTCCACGTCCGGCGCCGCCTCCTTCAGGGCGGCCAGCCCGGCCCATTGGACGATGGACCCGGCGCAGATGTACAGGTTCTGGGCCAGCTTCTGGATCTCGCGGATGAAGCGCCTGGGGGCGATGAGATAGCCCAGCCGCCAGCCGGTCATGGCATAGAGCTTGGAGAAACCGTTGAGGACAAAGGCCTGGTCCGTGATCTCCAAAATCGACGGGGAGCGGCCGGTGTAGGTCAGCCCCTGGTAGATCTCGTCGGAGATGATGGCCGGCCCCATGCCGGCCAGGTCCTGCAGACGCTCTGTTCCCAGAACGGTTCCTGTGGGGTTGGCCGGGGAGTTGATCATGATCCCCCTGGTGTCCGGACGGAGGACCTTGGAGATATCTTCCCGGGTGTATTGAAAGCCGTTGTGCTCATACACCGGGACCGGGAGGGGAACTCCCCCGGCAAAGGAGATGAAGTTCGCGTAGCAGGCGTAGCCGGGATCGGAAATGATCACCGATTCCCGGTGTTCCAGGAGGGTGGCGAAGCACAGGAGCATGGCCGGGGAGGTGCCGGAGGTGACAATGACCTGATCCGGATCCACATGCCGTCCGGTGCGCTGCCAGGTCTCCTCGCAAATGGCTTCTCGCAGCTCCAGAAGCCCCAGGCTGTGGGTGTAGTGGGTCTCGCCGGTCTCAATGGCCCGGCAGGCTGCGTCCTTGATGCACTGGGGGGTATCGAAGTCCGGCTCTCCGATCTCCAGGTGCACGATGTGCTCCCCGTCCGCTTCCAGCTTTTTGGCCGCCTCCAGGACGTCCATGACCAGAAAAGGGGTGATATCCCGTGTTCGGCTGGATGGCTGCATGCTCTCCTCGTCCTTGTGCTTGTGCTCCTGGGCGGGCGTCTACTCCAGATCCCAGACCGGGCCCTGGGGCGTATCCTGAACCGAGACCCCGAGCTGGACCAGCTCGTCCCGGAGGGCGTCCGCCAGGGAGAAGTCCTTTGCTTTCCTGGCCTCCTGGCGCCTGGCGATCAGATCCTCAACCTGCCGGGGATCAACGCCGGCCCTGTCCGCCCTGGAGGCCCGCAGACTGTTCAGGAAGGTCTCGCTGTCCTGGTCGAAGAGACCCAGAACCGATCCCAGGCCGTCCAGGGCGGACAGGATGTCCCGGCAGACCCGGCCGGCATCCCCTGCCTTGCGCAGGGTCTTGTCTTCCAGGATGCGGTTGGCGGTTCGGATCAGTCCGAAGGCGCAGCCCAGGGCCGCGGCAGTGTTCAGGTCGTCCTCCAGGCTCTGCTGCCACTGCCCGGCCGCGGCCTGGACCTCTTCCGATATCCGGGCAGGCAGGTCCCGGCCCGTGTTCCCTTCCAGAGAGGGCAACGCGGATTCCAGGTTCTTCTTGGTCTGGTACACCCGCTTGAGGCCCTTTTCCGTCTCCTGCAGGCCCTCGAAGGAAAAGTCCAATGGACTCCGGTAGTGCTGGCTGAGCAGGAACAGGCGGAGGACCTCGGGCAGGAAGTGGGCGTAAATGTCCCGCAGGGTGACGAAGTTGCCCAAAGACTTGGACATCTTTTCGCTCTTGACCTGGACAAAGCCGTTGTGCATCCAGTAGCGGACGAAATCGCGGCCGGACGCGGCTATGCTCTGAGCCCGCTCGTTCTCATGATGGGGAAAGATGAGGTCCTGGCCTCCGCCGTGGATATCCAGGGGCAGATCCATGAACTTCTGGCTCATGGCTGTGCATTCTATATGCCAGCCCGGACGTCCCTCCCCCCAGGGGCTGGGCCAGGCCGGCTCGTCGGGCTTGGCCTGCTTCCACAGGGCGAAGTCCAGGGGGTCTTCCTTCTCCTGTCCCGGTTCGATTCTGGCCCCGGACTGGAGCTCCTCGATGTTCCGCCCTGAAAGGCTGCCGTAGCCGGGGAAGCTGCGGACCCGGAAGTAGACATCCCCGCCGGAAGTGGCATAGGCATGGCCCTTGTCGATCAGGGCGGCGATGACCTCCTGCATGTCCTGGATATGCTCTGTGGCCCGCGGCTCATGGTCAGCCCGGAGGATGTTCAGGCGATCCATGTCTTGATAAAAGGCCTGGATGTATTTTTCAGCCACGGCCTGGGAATCGATCCCTTCCTCCCGGGAGCGGTTGATGATCTTGTCGTCGACATCGGTGAAGTTGCGGACAAAGGTCACCTCATACCCGCAAAACCGCAGATAGCGGACAAGCACGTCAAAGACGACTGCCGCCCGGGCATGACCTATATGGCAGTAATCGTAGGCGGTGATCCCGCAGACATAGAGGGACACCTTGCCCTGCTCCTTGGGGATGAACTCCTCTTTGCTCCGGGTGATGGAATTGAAGATCTTCATTGAGCGTCCTCGTGTGCTGATAGAGTGTGCAGGGGTATTGGTTCAGGCGGGCTGAACGCGTACGTGCAGGGTTATCCGCCTTTATTCAGGACCGTCCTGTGCCCGATTATCTGGGCCACGGCCTTTATGCCCTGCCTGCTGCCGGTAAACCCCAGGCCTTCCTCGGTGGTGGCCTTGATGTTCACCTGGGCCGGGGACAGGGCGAGGAGGTTCTGGAGATTTGTCCTGATCTGTCCCTTCCAGGGGCCGAGCTTCGGCGTCTGGGCGATGACGGTCGCATCCAGGTGGTCGATGTGCAGCCCGTGTCTGGCCGCGATGTCCAGGGTCTCGGCCAGCAGGACTCCGCTGCTTATGTTCTCCAGGCTGGCCTCGGAGTCTGGAAAGTGATCTCCGATGTCTCCCAGGCCAAGACAGCCCAGGATGGCATCTATCAAGGCGTGGAGCAAAACGTCGCCGTCGGAATGGGCCTGGACTTCCAGCCCGCCGGTTATGGGAATCCCCCCCAGCTTCAGGGGCCGTCCAGGCCCGAAGCGGTGCACATCGTAGCCCCATCCGATACAGGGCCGGACCTCTTGTGGGGCGTCCTCCTGCAGCATGTCCAGGTCCTTGTCTGTGGTGATCTTGATGTTCTCCGTCTGGCCCGGAACCAGCTGGACCGGATGGCCGGCGCGCTCCAAAAGGGAAGCATCGTCGGTCCCCTCCCAGCCCTGCTCGGCCGCCTGGGCGTGGGCCTGATCCAAGAGGGTGCGGACGAAGCCCTGCGGGGTCTGGACCGCGTACAGCCGGCTGCGGTCCAGGGTCTGCACCCGGTGCGGCCCGAATTCTTTGATGGTATCAGTCACCGGCAGGGCCGGGACCGCAGCCGACGCACCGGCCGCCAGGGCGTCGATGATTGTGCTGAACAGGGCAGAATGGGCAAAGGGACGGGCCGCGTCGTGGATAAGGACATGGGAGCAGCAAGGGGGCAGACGGCGGAGTGCATTGGCCACGGATTCCTGCCTGGAGGCCCCGCCGGGACAGACGACGAACTCCAGGCCCACTCCATCCCTGACCTGAAGCTCGGCCATCTCCTTTTGGCGCGTTTCCGTCTCCTCAGGGGGGAAGGTGACGATCAGCCCGTGCAGGGACGGAACAGAGGCCAGGGCCAGGACGGAATGCCAGTACAGGGGGCGGTCTTTCCAGGACAGAAACTGCTTCCTGCCCCGTTGTCCGATCATGCGGGTGCCTTGGCCGGAGGCCAGAAGAAGCGTCCAGGTATGCATAGGGATGTTATGATGGCTCGGCTGTGACAAGGATTTCGGAAGCAGAATACGGAGCCGGGAATAAGCCGGGTTCTGTGCGCGGACCATCATTCATCTAGGGCAGGGATTGCTCCCTGCCTCCAGCGACCTACCCGAGAGTATCGGCCGGGCCGGCCTCGAGCACTCTCCTATTTGGTCTTGCTCCGAACGGGGTTTGCCAAGCTTGCCGCGTCGCCGCGACAACTGGTGGGCTCTTACCCCACCCTTTCACCCTTACCCCCTCACTCACTTGAGCTGACATTCCGGAAGGTCTCGGAGGCGATGAGCCTCGAGATCTCCTGAGAGCACAAAAAAGAGCTCGAAATATTCAGCTCAAGTGAGTGAGGGGGCGGTTTCCTTTCTGTGGCACTTTCCAGGGATCACTCCCTCTGGGGGTTACCCAGCGTCCTGCCCTGTGGAGCCCGGACTTTCCTCCCTCCGGCACTCAGCTTGTCAACTACCGTATCCAGGTTATTACCCATCAGGCTGCGACAAACTGAGTGCCGGACGGCGACGGTCTTCCCGACTCCGAATCCTTGGCGGGTGCACATTCGGCACCCTGACCGGCCTTTTGGCCTCACGGATGCATCCTAACCAGTCTCTTCCTGGGCCGCAACCTCTTCCTGGGCAAAGTGGCTGCGCCAGAAAATCAGACGCTGACAGTTGGGGCAGCTCAGGATCTGCTCTCCCTTTTGCAGTTCAATAAAGGTCTGGGGGGGGATGCTGATGTGGCATCCGGTGCATATGCCTTCTTCTACGCCCACGATCACCGGATTGCTCAATCTGGAGCGGATAAATTCGTAGCGGCTGAGGATGGGCTTGGGGATGTTCTGGGTCGCTTGCTTCCGGTCCTCCTGGAGCTGCTGAAGCCGGTCCTTGGCCTCCTGGAGCTGAAGGTCCAGGTTCTGCTGCAGCTCCTGGATCTCTTCCTCCAGGCCCTGGACTGCGGACTGGATGGAGGAGAGCATGGAGTTTTGGGTCTCCAGGTCCTCCTCCAGGGCCGTCTTCTCTTCTTCCCGCATCCGGTTGGTCTTTTCCAGGTTGTCCATCTCCCGCATCATGGCATGGTATTCCCGGCTGTTCTCGACCATCATCAGCTTGTTCTTGCTTTTCTTGATCTTGGCGTTGTCCTCGTCGATCTCGGTGGTCAGCTTTTTTTCCTGCTCCTGGAGGACGGCAACCTTGTCCTGGAGCTCCTGCTCCTGCTTTTTCTGCAGCTGGAGCTGCTGTTCCTTTGCGGCCACTTTCTGAGGGGCTTCCTCAATGACCTGCTCCAGACGCACGATTTCGTCGTCGATCCGTTGCAAGAGGATGAGTTCCTCTATTTGTTTGATATACAGACTCAAAACGATGCCTCCTTATCTCGCCTCGAGATGCTTGGCCTGGTCGGTGCAGCGATCAGGCGCTGGTCAAAGGTTGAACACGATCCCGCAGCCAGAGCCGTTGCCCCGGCATGCCATCAGTCAGCTCCGGTCCTCATATGCCAAGGGATTGTGACCGGGGATGAACCCGACCTCCACTTCCAGATCCTGATCCGTAAACTCCTGATCCAAGGTCTGTGCCCATTCGGCCATCATCTTTTCTTCCAGGGAGAAATGGCCGACATCCAGGGTCAGTCCCAGGGGTTCTATCTCCTGGGCCTGGTGGTACTTGAGATCGCCGGACAAAAAGACATCCGCTCCCTGGGCAAAGGCCTGGCCGGCCAGGTCCATTCCGGATCCCGGACAGTAGGCCAGGGTCTGGATCCTTTCCGGAGGGGTTCCGGTTCTGATCCATGTTCCCCCGGGCAAGTGCGCAGACAGGGTCTGGGCCAGGGCGGGCCAGGTCATGGGTTCGGGCAGGCGGCCCATAACCCCGTAGCCCTGTCTGATGTGCACCGGAAGGGCCTTGACCGCTCTGACTCTCTCCATGCTGGTGCTCCCGGCAAGGATCTGCAGGATGTCCTCGGCTTTTGCTTCCGGGATCAGTATGCAGCATTCCGTGTCGGACATGGTCCATTCAATGCAGGCCGGATGGGTGATCAGGCTGTCCAGGGCCCCCGGATGGAGCAGGGAGTGGTTTATACAGAGCCAGGTCCGTTCCGGCTCGCGCATGGGCAGTATGGGCCTGATCCGGCTGCAGTTCAGGGCTCGGGCCAGCCATCCAGGCGGTCCGAGGGTCTGGACGTCCAGGCTGGTGTGTGCGGAGTACAGGCCCACCCCGGACTGCAAAAGAAGGGTGCAGGCGGAATGAAAATCGTCGCAGCGGTTTGGGAGTCGAGGAGTAAGGGTCAGGGGGTGGTGGGCAAGGATGAAGTCAGCGTCCCAGTCCAGGGCGGTGCGGATGGAATCGGGCCGGGGATCGAGGGTCAGGGCCAGGCGGCGGATGTTGTCCCGGCTTCCGGCCACCTGCATTCCGCTGTTGTCCCAGTCCGCGGCCAGAGCCGGATCCGCATGCTGCTCGATGGCTGCGATCAGTTCGGTAATCTGCACGTCATCCTCCTGTACCGGTTGGAGTTGCCTTGGGCGCGTTGTGTCCGGCGAGGATGCAGCTTTGGACAAGAGCTCCTGAAAATAAAAAAGCTTCCTCCGGCGAGCCGGGGAAGCACTGAACAGACGCAGAATCAGGTTGTGTTTGAGGCATAGGTGTAGCTGCGCAAAGCCGTTTTGTCCTTCCAGACGTTTGTTTTGGCCTGGTGGGCCTACCAGGATTTGAACCTGGGACCTTCCGGTTATGAGCCGGTGGCTCTGCCAACTGAGCTATAGGCCCATCAGTAGCGCAAAGAAGGAATAATATATATCATGATGCGAGGTGTCAAGTACTCCCTGCATGGCGGGGCGTGCATCCCGGGATGGACCCAGGCTTTACAAACAGCAGGCCTTCCCGGTAGCGTACCATCTTCCGGGCCTGCAGGTGCAAGGTGAACCTGCTGAGAGAAGCGGGGACAAGGAGATATCTTTTTGCTTTCATGTGTGCACGCGGAGGAAGGGACATGGCTGATCTGGTAGCGATTTACGGGAGTCCGAGGAGGAGGGGGAATACATCCACTCTCTTGCAGGAGGCTGTTCAAGGGGCCAGGGAGGCCGGGGCCGAGGTCCGGGAGTTTGTGCTCCGGGACCTGAAGATCAGCCCGTGCCTGGAGCTGTACCATTGCAAGAAAGACGGAGAATGCAGCATCAAGGACGATTTTCAGCTGGTCCGGGATGCGATACTGGAGGCCAAGGGGCTGATCCTGGCCTCGCCCATCTTTTTCTATTCAGTAACCGCCCAGACCAAGATCCTCATGGACCGCTTTCAGTCCTTGTGGGTCAAGAAGTACCTCCTGGACAAGACAGCCTTCGGGGACTGGACCCCGTCCAGGCAGGGGCTGTTCATCTCCGCCGGGGCGACCAAGGGCAAGCGGCTGTTTGAGGGCACTCTGTTGACCGTCAAGTATTTTTTCGATCCTCTGGATATGGCCTTGTGGGATTCCCTCCTGTACAGGGGGCTGGACGAGCCCAAGGATGTACTGGATCATCCGGACTATCTGGAACAGGCCAGGAGGTCCGGACGGGAGCTGGTTCAGACCCTTTAAGGCGAGTATCACGGGCAGGCACCATAGATGAGGCAGGAATAAAGATGCATCGCAAGATTGCCGTGGTCGGCGGAGGGCTGGCCGGCTGCGAGATTGCCTGGCAGCTGCACCGGGCCGGGCTGGAAGTGACCGTCTATGAAATGAAGCCGGGACAGTTCTCTCCGGCCCATTCCAGTCCGGATCTGGCGGAGCTGGTATGCTCCAACTCCTTTCGTTCAGATGTCCTGACCAGCGGTCCGGGACTCTTGAAGTCCGAGATGCGCAGCCTGGGCAGTCTGGTCATGGCTGGAGCCGAGCAGGCCCGGGTTCCGGCCGGGAAGGCCCTGGCCGTGGACCGGGAGAGGTTCGCGGCCGCTGTCACCGGCAGCCTGGAGCACGCCTCCGGAGTAACCATCGTCCGTCGGGAGATCCTCTCCCTGTCCGACCCGGAGCTGACCGGCTACTCGGCGGTGGTCATTGCCGCCGGGCCCCTGGCGAGTTCGGGGTTGACCTCTAGCCTGGTGCAGTGGACCAGGGAGGACGGATTGTCCTTCTACGACGCCATCGCCCCCATCGTCAGCGCCGATTCCATCAATTGGGACCGTGTGTTCTGGGGATCGCGCTATGATCCGGAGAGCACGGATTATTTGAACTGCCCGCTGAATGAGGAGGAGTACCATGCCCTGCGCCAGGGGCTGCTCACCGGAGAGCGGGTGGGAAGCAAGGATTTTGAGGCCCAGACCCATTTCGAGGGCTGCCTGCCGGTGGAAACCATGGCTGAACGGGGAGAGATGACCCTGGCCTTCGGGCCCATGAAGCCGGTAGGGCTCATCGATCCCCGGACCGGAGAGCGGCCTTTCGCCGTGGTCCAGCTGCGGACCGAAAACATGGAAAAGAGCATGTTCAACCTGGTCGGGTTTCAGACCAAGCTGACCTATGCCGAGCAGAAACGGGTATTCCGGCTCATCCCCGGTCTGGAGCGGGCCGAGTTTCTGCGGCTGGGCAGCATTCACCGCAACACCTTTGTGAATGCGCCCCGGGTGCTCACCCCCGATCTGGAGCTCAGGGAGGCCCCGGGGGTTTTCCTGGCCGGGCAGATCACCGGGGTGGAGGGATATATCGAGTCCGCGGCCTGCGGGCTGTGGCTGGGGATGCATCTGGGCCGGGGCGCGGCACTTCCTCCGGAAGAGACCGCCCTGGGCGGACTGCTCAACCACCTGCGCCAGCCCAGGGACGATTTCCAGCCCATGAACATTAACTTCGGCCTTTTGCCGCCCTTAAAGCAGCGGATGAAGAAGGCAAAGCGCAAGGAAGCCCATGTCCGGCGGGCCCAGACCGCCCTGGAGGAATGGATGGCCGGGCTGGAATGAGTTAATAGTTGGGATAATCCAAATCGAAATCGGGATCGGGATCGGTATCGAAATCGAAAGGGTATGTCATTCGGTGCAGCAGGAATCCTCAGTTTATGGATATCGATCCCGATAGCGATTACGAACCCGAAGAAAGAAGGTTCTTCGACGTAGCCTGTGGATTTTTGGAGTTTGCCATCTCTTCTGTGTGCCCACTTTCGGCCCGGTATTTTCTAAGCCCCGCCAAAGGGGGATCCCTGCCCCCTCCCGGCTACTCACGTGCAGGTCACTGCTTTCTGTGTGACGAAAGCGTATCATGCACGTGAGTGCCGGGTTTCCCCCTTTTGGCGGGACCAAGAAAATGTGCGGGCCTGCCGCTCACGGCACACAGAAGAGACGGCAAACTCTTATGTAGGCAATTCCACTTTCTGTGTCCAAGAGCCAGAAAGAAAATCACAACAAACGGATGCACTGGACGTTCCTTCTTCGGGCCAGTGATCCTCAGCGTTAGCGAAAGCGGGCCTGCGCCTTGGCAGGCATGGGGGGAGCACACTGCGCTCCCAGTCCGGAAAAACAGGCCAAGCCCCAAGATACCCAGGATGGGTCAAGGAACCGGCATATGGCTCTGAGAACGCTACGAGTCGAAGCGCTAATTGGAGGAAGATGATGAATGTGCTGAGCAGTCGGATGAGCGAATATCTGGATCAGAGTTCCTGGATCAGGCGGATGTTCGAGGCCGGTACCGAGCTGAAAAAGATCCACGGTCCGGACCGGGTCTACGACTTCAGTCTGGGCAATCCGGATCTGCCTCCGCCGGAGAGCGTGGGCAAAGGGCTGGAGCAGCTGGCCCGGGAGACGCAGAGCCCGTATGCCTTGGGCTACATGCCCAATGCCGGATATCCGCATGTGCGGCAGACCATTGCCGAGTGGGCGGGTCCGAGCCAGGAGGCGTCTCTTGGTGCCGAGGATGTCCTGCTCACCTGCGGGGCGGCCGGGGGATTGAACTGCATTTTCAAGGCCCTCCTGGAGCCCGGGGAAGAGGTCGTCTGTCCAGCCCCGTACTTTGTGGAGTACTTCTTTTATGCCCAAAACCACGGAGGCGTCCTGCGTCCGGTCCCGGCCGCCAAGGACGACTTTGGCCTGGATGTTCCGGCCATGGCCGAGGCGATTAGCGAGAAAACCAGGATAGTGCTGATCAACTCCCCGAACAATCCAACAGGGCGGATATACGATACTAGGGAGCTGCAGGAGCTGGCCGAGGTGCTGCGCACAGCCAGCCGGAAGCAGAACCGGCCCATTTATCTGGTTTCCGATGAGCCGTACAGGTTTTTGACCTATGACGGGGCCACGGTCAGCCCGATATTTCCCCTCTACGGCCCGAGCATCGTGGCCAACTCTTTCTCCAAGAGCCTTTCCCTGGCCGGAGAACGGATCGGATATCTGCTGCTCAATCCTGAGATGCCGGACAAATCCACCCTGATGGACGGGCTGGTCCTGGCCAACCGGATCCTGGGCTTTGTCAACGCCCCGGCAATCGGCCAGCGGCTGGTGGAGCAGACCATCGCATCCGAGGTGGACGTGGGGATCTTTGAGCACAGGCGGAAGCTGATGTGCGAGGTCCTGGATCAGGCCGGATATTCCTACGTTCCGCCGCAAGGAGGGTTCTATTTCTTCCCAGCCGCCCCTGGGGGGGATGATGTGGCCTTTGTCCAGGCCCTGCAGGAAGAGCGGATTCTGGCGGTTCCGGGCAGCGGGTTCGGCTTTCCCGGTCACTTCCGGCTTTCCTGCTGCGTTCCGGAGGAGGTTATCCGCAACTCCGGGCCGGGCTTCGCCAGGGCCGCTGGCAAATGACGCGTTCCCCTGGGAGGCCGCGGGCGAACGCTCACTTTAAGGGCCCGAAAAGCGATTCCGATCCTGATGCCCGGACCCACACCAGGGCATTGCCGTTTACTGGCGCGGACCGGAAGGTCATGGTCCAGAGTTGACCCGGAGGGCAAAAACCGGTAAGAAGACTCTTTTATTTTTTGGCCCAGGACACCATCTATGTTCGAGAGCTTATCTGACCGGCTGGATCAGGTCTTCAAGAAAATAAAAGGTCACGGCCACCTGGATGAGAAAACCATTCAGGAAGGGTTGCGGGAAGTTCGTCTGGCCCTGCTGGAAGCCGACGTCAACTACCAGGTGGTCAAGGGCTTTGTGGACCGGATCAGGGAGCGGTCCCTGGGCCGGGAGGTCCAGGCCAGCCTGACCCCGGGCCAACAGGTGATCAAGGTCGTGCATGAGGAGCTCATCGAGCTCCTGGGGGGGGAGTCCGCGGATCTGCGGTTCGCACAAGACGGGGAGCCGTCGGTGTTCATGCTCGTGGGTCTGCAGGGCTCCGGAAAGACGACCACAGCGGCCAAGCTGGCCCTGTTCCTGAGAAATCAGGGCCATAAGCCCTTTCTGGTCCCGGCCGACGTGTACCGGCCCGCGGCAATCGATCAGCTGCACACCCTGGCCGGGGAGATTCAGGTTCCGGCCTTTGGCTCCAGGTCGGATATGGATCCGGTGGGCATCTGCCGGCAGTCTGTGCAGCAGGCCCGGGATGAGGGCTGCGATGTGGTCCTGCTGGACACGGCCGGGCGGCTGCACATCGATGAGCAGCTCATGGACGAGCTCTCCCGGATCAAGGACCAGTGCCGGCCGCAGGAGATCCTGTTCGTGGCCGATTCCATGACCGGCCAGGATGCGGTGACCGTTGCCCAGCGGTTCAACGATCTTTTGGACATCAGCGGTGTGGTTCTGACCAAGCTGGAGGGCGACGCCCGGGGCGGAGCGGCCCTGTCCATCCGCTCCATCACGGACAAGCCGGTCAAGTTTGTGGGCATGGGCGAGAAGCTCAAGGACCTGGAGGTCTTTCATCCGGACCGGGTGGCCTCCAGGATCCTGGGCATGGGCGACATGCTGACCCTGATCGAAAAGGCCCAGCAGGAGTTCGATGAGCAGGAGTCGGCCGCCCTGGAGGCCAAATTCCAGAAGGCGGAGTTCGACCTTGAGGACTTCCGCAGCCAGATGCGCAAGGTGCGCAAGCTGGGATCCATGGAAAGCCTGCTGAAAATGATCCCGGGGATGGGCAAGGTCAAGGATCAGCTCAAGGATGCCCAGCTTCCTGAGCACGAGCTGAACAAGGTAGAGGCGATCATCAACTCCATGACCCCGCAGGAGCGGCACAAGCCCTCCATGCTCAATGCCAGCCGCAAGGAGCGGATCGCCCGGGGCAGCGGGAATACCCAGGCGGACGTCAACCAGCTGCTCAAGAACTTTGCCCAGATGCAGAAGATGATGAAGAAGATGAGCAGCAAAGGCGGGGGGATGCGCGGGCTTGAGGGCATGGACCCGGCCGGCGGCATGGGGCTGCCCGGGCGGACATCGGGCTCAACCAAGCCCAAAAAGAAGATCGACCGCAAAAAACAGAAGCAAAAGGCCAAACAGAAAAAGAAAAAAAGGAAGTAGTTGCTTCTTTTTCCGGCATGATTACAATCTGCAGAAGAACATCTCTACGTAACGGGGGGAAACACACTCATGGCTTTACGACTGCGTCTGACACGTTTGGGATCCAAGAAACGCCCCTTCTATCGAGTGGTGGCGATGAACAGCGAAACCCGCAGGGACGGCAGGGCCCTGGAGTATCTGGGGTACTACAATCCAATGGTTGAGCCCAACGAGATCAACCTGGACCACGACAAGGTGCGCAAGTGGATGGAGCAGGGAGCAAAGCCGACCCAGACTGTGAAGTCCCTGCTGGCCAAGACCGGATTTGACGCCCAAAGCTCCTCATAGCCCGACGGCTGCAGCGTTCAGGCTCTCGCCGATTCCAGATACAATCTGAAGCCCTCGCGGAGGTGGCGTATGTTCAGAGAGCTCATCGAGTACATGGCCAAGGCGTTGGTGGACAATCCGGATGCTGTGGATGTTGCTGAGGTCGAAGGCGAGCAGACTTCGGTGATTGAGCTGCGCGTAGCCAAGGAGGATCTGGGCAAGGTCATCGGCCGGCAGGGAAGAACCGCCCGGGCCATGCGGACCATCCTGGGCGCAGTCTCCACCAAGGCCCAGAAGCGTGTGGTTTTGGAAATTCTCGAGTAAGCAGCTTACTGTCCGGCGGCCGCAGCCATGTCCGAAAAAGGCTTTGTGCCTGTGGGCAAAGTGATCAAGGTCCACGGACTCAAAGGGGAGCTTTGCATCACCTGGTATGCAGACTCCCCTTTTCTCATTGCCCAACTGTCCAGGATCTATCTGAAGACCGAAGGCAGACATCCCAGGCAACAGGTCCTTGGCCAGGTCCGCTCGCACAGCAAGGGGTTGCTTGTGAGCCTGGAATCCGTCCAGGGGCGGGATCAGGCAAGGCAATGGCTGGGGGCCGAGGTCTGGGTTCGACGCAGGGATGTGCCCGATTCTGCGGCCCACCTCCTGCGTGACCTGGAGCTTCTGGGATCGGCTGTGTATCTGCAAAGCGGCGGGTATCTGGGACGGATCGAATCCGTCGACCACCGGACCGGCCAGGAGATGTGGACCATCGCAACACCGGCCGGCCGGGAGGTCCTCCTGCCCGCTGTGCCGGAGTTTGTCCGGGAGATAGATGTGCACAGGGCCCTGGCCTATGTCTGTCCGCCTCCCGGGCTGCTGGAGCTGTATGATGCCCAGGATCAGACTGAGGAGAACGGACCGGAGCCGCCCCCAGAACCCTCGGGAAGGGAGAAGCGGTGACTACCTGATAGCGGGCCGACTATGCATTTTAATATCCTGACCATATTCCCCCAGTTCTTTGACTCGCCTTTGGACTGCGGGCTGATGGGCAAGGCCCGGGACCGGGGCATCGTGTCCACGTCCCTGATCAACCCCCGGGATTTTGCCCTGGACCGACACCGGAGCGTGGACGATCGGCCCTACGGAGGCGGACCGGGGATGGTCATGGCCCTTCAGCCCCTGTTGCGGGCTGTGAACAGCATCTCCAGTCCGGGCCGGCTGGTGGTGCTCACTCCCCAGGGGCCCATATTCAATCAGCAGACAGCTCAGGAGCTGGCTGGAGATGAGGTCATCACCCTGGTCTGCGGGCGGTATGAGGGCATTGATGCCCGGTTTGGGGAGCTGACCGGGGCGCAGCCCCTGTGCGTGGGGGATTTCGTGCTCAACGGGGGAGAAAGCGCTGCCCTGTGCGTCCTGGAGGCCGTGACCAGGCTGCAGGCCCATTACATGGGCTGCGAGGAATCCACCCAGGAGGAGAGCTTTGCCTCCGGACTGCTCGAGTATCCGCATTATACCAGGCCCAGAGAGTACTCCGGAAAGGCCGTCCCCCAGGTTCTGCTGTCCGGAGACCATGCCCGGATTGCAGCCTGGCGCCGGGAGCAGTCCCTGACGGCCACCCGGCGCTGCCGCCCGGATCTGTTGGAGCACACCGAGCTCAGTCCCCAGGATATCCGGTACCTGCGCGGGCAGTCCCGGACCAGGCTGGGCCGGAACCTGTATGTGGCCCTGGTCCATTGGCCGGTGCGCACCAAGCAGGGGGAGGTGGCCGCTGTCTCTTTGACAAATCTGGACATCCACGATATAGCCCGAGTTTCTCACTCCTACGGGTTGGGGGGATATTATCTGACCACCCCGTTGCAGGACCAGCAGGCCCTGGCCGCACGGCTTCTGGATCACTGGCGCACCGGTCCGGGACGAAAGGCCAATCCGGACCGGACCGCGGCTGTGCAGGGGGTGAGGATATGCTCCGAGATCCAGGAGGTCGTGGAGCATATCCGGCAGGTAACCGGAAAGGAGCCGTGGGTTGTGGGCACCAGCGCCAGGGATGAAGGGGGAAGCCCCTGTTCAGCCCTTCGCCGGCGGCTGGAAGAGGGACCTGTCCTGCTTCTGCTGGGCACCGGGTCGGGGCTGGCTCAGCAGGTGATGGACCAGACGGACGAGATCCTGCGCCCCATCCGCTGTTTTGATGCCTACAATCATCTCTCGGTGCGCAGTGCGGCGGCCATCGCCGTGGACCGCATCCTGGGCGATGTCCGCTAGTCCTGGGTCACGCATCCCGGGGCAGAGGTGATACGCGGCAGATGACAGCGGTAGCGGGGGTCGGCTTTCAGGCTGGAGCTGAACATGCGGCCGGGGATTTTTTTTTGTCCAGGGCCGGTCCGCACTTCGGGCTTTTGCCCTGCGGGACGGAGCAAATACGAATTTTGTAAGGAGACGCCATGGACGCTTTGCGAAGGATTGAACAGGAGCACATGCGCATCGACGTACCCCAGTTCCGGGCCGGGGATACGGTGAATGTGCATATCCGGATCATCGAAGGGGAAAAGGAACGGATTCAGGTCTTCAAGGGCACGGTTATCCGGATGCGCAAGGGGACGACCAACGCCACGTTCACCGTGCGCAAGATCTCCGGTGGAATCGGTGTGGAGCGGGTGTTTCCCCTGCACGCCCCTTCCATTGAAAAGATCGAGGTGGTGAGCCGGGGCAAGGTGCGCCAGAGCCGGATCTACTATCTCCGGAATCTGAAGGGCAAGGCGGCCCGGATCAAGCCCCGGGATACCCGCGGCTGATGATTACCAGACCGGAAGGAGGCGGCCTGCGCGCCTCCTTCCGCAATACCCCGCGGCTTCCTTTGTGGATCTGACAGACGCACGCCGGATCACCGGAAACGCTTCGATTCCGGATGATCACCGGACCCCGCTGAAAGGGACCTGGGCCGGCGTCGACGAGGCGGGACGCGGCTGTCTGGCCGGTCCGGTGGTAACCGCGGCTGTGATCCTTCCCCGGGACGGAGTTCCCGGGCTGGGCCTCAAGGATTCCAAAAAGCTCTCCGCGCCGGTGCGCCTGAAGCTGGAAGCCGGGATAAAGGATGCAGCCCTGTCCTGGTCCCTGGGCTTGGCCTGGCCGCAGGAGATCGATCGGATCAACATCCTTCAAGCCACCATGCGGGCCATGTGCCGGGCCGTAGGCACCCTGCGCGTACAGCCGGATCTGGTCCTGGTGGACGGCAATCAAATACCGCCTCTGTATATCCCCTGCCGTTGTATTCCCGGAGGCGACGAGACAGAACCCGCTATATCGGCGGCCTCCATCCTGGCCAAGGTGTTCCGGGACCGGCTCATGGCGCATCTGGACCGCAAGTACCCCGGATACGGGCTGGGCAGACACAAGGGCTACGGGACAAAGGAGCACATGAGCAGGTTGCGGGAGCTGGGGCCCTGCCGGATGCACCGCCGCTCCTTTGCACCGGTCCGCCGTTTTCTGGAGGACAGGCAGCGATGGTTGCCCGGCATCTAAGGCACGGACAATTGGGCGAGGAGATGGCTCGAGCCTTTCTCGGAAGCCAGGGGTATGAAGTGCTCGAGATGAACTGGAGATGCCGGTGCGGGGAGCTGGATCTCATCTGCCGCATCCGGGATACTGTGGTCTTTGTGGAGGTCAAGACCAGGAGTACGGCAACTCTGGAAACTCCGGCCGAGGCCTTGACTCAGCGCAAGCAGACCAAGCTGATCAAGTCGGCAAGCCTTTTTTTGAGCCAGCGCAAGCTGTGGCACGTTCAATCCCGCTTTGACCTGGTTTCTGTCTACCTGCAAACCCACCACTGTCAGGTCGATCATGTGCCCAATGCCTTCACAGCCTCCCATCCTGTGGGTCGTGGCCACTCCAATTGGCAACCTTGGTGACCTGTCCCACCGGGCAGCGGAGGTCCTGGCTTCCGTGGATGTGGTTCTGGCCGAGGATACCCGCAGAACCGGCCGGTTGCTGGATATGTGCGGCATATCCGGGCCGCGTCTGCTCAGCCTCTTTGAGCACAACGAGCAGGCCCGGGTTGCGCAGGTCCTGAGCCTGCTGGAGCAGGGACAGACAGCGGCTCTGGTCAGCAGCGCCGGGACGCCTTTACTGTCCGATCCAGGGTATATGCTGGTCCGGGCCTGCCGCAAGGCCGGGGTCCGGGTCAGTCCGGTGCCCGGGCCGAGTGCGCCGGCAACAGCCCTCATGGCCAGTGGTCTTCCACCGTATCCATACGCCTTTCTGGGCTTTGTGCCTCGTAAATCCGGGGAGAAAAGGCGTCTATTCGCCCAGTATGCTAGGCTTCAGATTACTCTGGTCTTTTTCGAACGGGCCAGCCGGCTGGAGGCAACCCTGGATGAGCTGGGGACTGCCCTGGGAGAGCGGGAGGTGTGCATCGCCCGGGAGCTGACCAAAAAGCACGAGGAGTTTCTCTTTCTCACCCTGGGATCAGACCGGCCGGCATTGTCCGAACTCCTGGGAGAGGTTACTGTTCTGGTTGCTCCCGGAGCCAGGGAACAGGGAGCAACCCGGCAAGAGGACGTGGTTCGGGTCATGCGCGAGGTCCGGACCCCGGAAGCCGGGGCCCGGGATGTGGTCGAACAAACCCTGCCCCGGGTGTCCGGCTGGGGGAAAAAGGCCTTGTATGAGCTGTTTCTGCGTCAGGTACAGGGCAAGGGACCGGAAGCGGAGGAATCGTGACGCTCACCTGGCGAAACCTGATGAAGTGTTTTGCCCGCACCTACCTTGTGGGCGCCAACTTCAACACCCGGGGGCTGCAGAACATCGGCCTGGCTTATGCCATGGATCCTGGCCTGCAGGCCATCCACCAGTCGGGGGGGGAGCTGCAGGCAGCCAGGAGCCGCTACGTTCGTCTGTACAACACCCATCCCTACTTTACGCCACTTCTGGTTGGGGCCTTTCTGTTCCTGGAGCGGAATATCGCCCAGGGCATGCTCCCATCCACAGCCCAGGACAGCTTCCAAAGCACGGCAACCTACACCCTGTCCGGGCTGGGGGATTCCTTTTTCGGCGGATCACTGCAGGTGTTCTGGTCCCTGGGCATGATCCTCCTTTTGCTTTGCGGATGCCACGGAGCGGCCATGGCCTGGCTGGGCGGAGGGTTTGCGGGCCTGCAGGTCTTCAAGGGGGTGACCTTCTGGCTTGGGTTCAGCAGGGGGCTGGCCTTTTTCCAGCAGCTCCGGCAGATGAATCTGATGTACTGGGGGTACTGGATCAAGCTGGCCAATGCCGTGGGAGTGGTCCTGGTCTGGGTCCTGATCTATCCATTCCCCCTGCATCCTTTGTGGTTTGCTGGGTCCAGCGCCCTGCTCGGCGGGGCGGCCTGGCTGGTGTTCCGGGGGCTGCTGCCCCGGGAGGGGATTGTGGCCGCATGCATACTGGGATGGATGGTGTGGCAGAGTGTGCAGAAACTGGGGTGAGGCTGGAGAACACGCGCCTTGGAAGCTTTGCAGTGAATACGACCATGACCGACTCGATAAGCAAGCAGGTATATATACGCAATGAGCTGGGGCTGCACGCCAGACCGGCGGCCCAGATCGCCCAGGAGGCGGCCAAGTTTTCCGCCCGGATCAAGCTCAAGGTGGGGACGATGGAGGCGGATGCCAAGAGCGTCCTGGACATCCTCAGCCTGGCTGCGGGCAGGGGAAAGAGCATAACCTTGCAGGCCGAAGGACAGGATGCGGAGAAAGCCATAGGCCATTTGGAGCGGTTTTTTCTGGATGGGTTCGGGGAGAGCTGACCATGGCGGCAAAGATTCTGCACGGCATTCCGGTCTCGGCCGGGATTTCCATCGGACGGGCCTATCTCTTGAGTCAGGGCCACTATTGCCTGGCACCTATGCAGAGCATCTCCCAGGATCTGGTGGAGGTGGAGACCGCCAGGCTGAATCAGGCCTTTGCCCAGGCCCTGGAAAGCCTGCAGCAGATCCGGAAACAGATCCCCAGGGAACAGAGCGATCATGCCGCCATCCTGGATACCCATATCATGGTCCTGAAGGACCCGAAGCTGCGCCAGGCAACAGAGCACTACATCCGGGACATGCATTTAAATGCCGAATGGGCCCTGGAAAAAGGCGTGGCTGATATCGAGAGCTCTTTTCAGGGTATCGAGGACGAGTATTTCCGGGCCCGGGTCCAGGAGCTGCGACTGCTGACCCGGAGGGTCATGAACCAGCTTTTGGGCAACAACGACAGCATCAAGTCCATAACCTCCAGGGTGATCCTCATCGCCCACGACCTGAGTCCGGCTGATACGGTGGAGCTGGACGTGAGCAAGATCATGGCCTTTGCCACCGCCCAGGGAGGAAGGACCTCCCATGTGGCAATACTGGCCCGGACCCTGGAGATTCCGGCCGTGGTCGGGGTGGAGGATTTGGAGTCCTCGGTGTCCGACAATCAGTTCATTGTCGTGGACGGGTTCCGGGGGCAGATCGTCATCGACCCGGACGAGACCGAGCTCACCCAGTACACGGATCTGAAGTACAGCTTTGAGGCCTATCAGAAGGAGGTCATCCGCAAGCGGGATCTTCCGGCGGAAACCAGGGACGGGCACCGGGTGCAGCTGCACGCCAACATTGAGCTGTTCGAGGAAGTCAGCAAGGTTCTGGATTACTCCGGGGACGGGGTGGGGCTGTACCGGACTGAATACAGCTATCTGTACCGGGTTGAGCTGCCCACCGAGCAGGAGCTGATCGAGGAGTACCGGGACCTGGCCTCCATTCTGCACCCCCGGCGGCTGGTCATCCGGACCCTGGATGCAGGGGGGGACAAGCTCGGCCATGGGTTCGAGCATCTGGAGGAGGCCAATCCGGTTCTCGGGCTGCGGGCGGTCCGTTTTTGCCTCCGGCACCAGGATATCTTCAAGACCCAGCTGCGGGCCATCCTCCGGGCCAGTCAGGCGGGGAATATCTCCCTGATGTTTCCAATGATATCCGGCCTGGGCGAGCTGCGGGAGGTGCTGTCCGTTCTGGACCAGACCAAGGAGGAGCTGGCCGCCGAAGGGCTGGCCTTTGATGCCGAGATCCCGGTGGGCATCATGATCGAGCTCCCGTCCGCAGTCATGATTGCCGACATTCTGGCCCGGTATGTGGATTTCTTCAGCATCGGGACCAACGATCTGATCCAATACTCCCTGGGGATCGACCGGACCAACAAGTATGTCTCGCATCTGTATCAGCCCCTGCATCCGGCCCTGCTCCGAAGCATAAAGCGGGTGGTGGACGCCGGGCACAAGGCCGGGATCGAGGTCAGCATGTGCGGGGAAATGGCTTCGGATCCCTACTGCCTGCCGATCCTGATCGGCATGCATGTGGACAGCCTGAGCCTGAATCCCCAGTCCATTCCCTGGATCAAGCGCATCCTGCGCAAGCTGACCATGGAGGAATGCGCGGATCTTTTGACCCGGATCCTGCGCCTGGACTCGGTATCCGAGAGCAACAAGCTGGTCCGGGAGACCATATTCAAGCGCTTCCCGGACGAGCTGCAGTTTCACTCCTCGATTCTGGAAGAGGAGGAAGAGTAGGCGCAAGTCCCGGGATACTCGCCGTCTAAGCTGGATACCGGCCCCGGATGCCCGTGCTCCGCGTCCGGGCCGAAAGTGGGCACACAGAAGAGACGGCAAACCCCAAAGATCCACAGGCTACGTCGAAGAGTTTTGGCTTCCCGGGCTCCACCTGGACCAAGGACGGGATCATTCCAGGCCGGCTGGAGAAGGCCGACACCCAAACAAGGATTGAGATACAGGCATGTCCCACAAGAGCAGGGCCAGGCAATCAGCAGTCAAGATCGTGGCCCAGAACAAGAACGCCCGGCGGCTGTACGACATCTTTGACCGCTATGAGGCCGGGGTGGAGCTGACCGGATCGGAGATGAAATCCATCCGGGCCGGCCGGGTCAGCTTCAAGGACAGCTATATCCGTTTTGCCCGCGGAGAGGCCTTTGTGACCGGAATGCACATCGCGGCCTATGAAAACGCCGGATATGCCGGGCATGATCCGGACCGGGACCGAAAGCTCCTGCTGCACAAGCGGGAGATCGATCTCCTGCGGGGCAAGGTGGAGCAGAAGGGTTTGACCGTGATCCCCATATCCATGTATCTGAGGAAATCTTTGGTCAAAATAGAAATTGCCCTGGCCAAGGGGAAAAAGGTCCACGACCAGCGGGAAGAGCTGAAGCAGCGGGCCGTAAAGCGGGATATGGACCGGGAGATGGCCGAGGCCAAGAAGAAGGGCTGAGCCGTTTTCTCCGGCCTTTGCTGATTTTTTACGCACCTCACCGGCGAAAGCGGGAAGGTGCGTCCCGCGCAGCTTCAGGGCAGCGCGCAAAAAGCAAACAGCTTTTTGCCCTCATTAATATGATCCCGCGGATGCCGCACGGACGGCGCATGCCGGGTGCAAGGAGTCTCTATGTTCGGATTTCTAGCCAAAAAGCTTTTTGGCTCCAAGAACCAGCGGTTTCTCAACTCGATATCCCCCCTGGTGGAACAGATCAACAGCCTGGAGCCGGAGATAGAGCAGCTGGAGGACCGGGAGTTCCCTTCCCGGATCGCTGCACACCGCCAGGAGGTTGAGCAGGGACGCAGCCTGGACGATCTCCTGCCCCAGGTCTTCGCCCTGGTCCGGGAGGCGGCCAGACGGACAGTGGACATGCGCCCGTTCGATGTTCAGCTCCTGGGCGGGGTGGTCCTGCATCAGGGCCGGATAGCGGAGATGAAGACAGGGGAAGGGAAAACCCTGGTGGCCACCATGCCCCTGGTGCTCAATGCCTTGAGCGGGAAGGGGGTGCACCTGATCACGGTCAACGACTACCTGGCCCGGCGGGACGCGGAATGGATGGGCCGGGTGTACTCCTTTCTGGGCCTGGAGGTGGGCAGCATTTCCCATGGGATGTCAGACGAGGAGCGCAAACAGGCCTATGCCTCGGACATCGTCTACGGGACGAACAACGAGTTCGGCTTTGACTATCTGCGGGACCATATGAAGTTCTACCCCCATCAGCTGGTCCAGAGGGAGCTGAACTACGCCATTGTGGACGAGGTGGACTCGGTGCTCATCGACGAGGCCAGGACCCCGCTGATCATCTCCGGCCCGGCCGACGGTTCCACCGCCATGTACAAAGAGGTGGACGCCATTATTCCCAGATTGAAGCGGGATCGGGACTATACCGTGGATGAGAAGGCCAAGAGCGTGACCCTGACCGATGACGGAGTGGTCCGGTGCGAACAGATCCTGAAGATAGACAACCTGTTCGATCCCAAGAACATCAGCTATCAGCACCACGTCCTGCAGGCCCTGAAGGCCCATGAGCTGTTCAAGCGGGATGCGGACTATATCGTCCGGGACGGGCAGGTGATCATTGTGGACGAGTTCACCGGCCGGATCATGCCCGGCCGAAGATACAGCGACGGGCTGCACCAGGCCCTGGAGGCCAAGGAAAGGGTCCGGGTGGAGGCCGAAAACCAGACCCTGGCCAGCATCACCTTTCAGAACTTCTTCCGGATGTACGACAAACTGGCCGGGATGACCGGAACAGCGGATACGGAAGCAGTGGAGTTCAAGGAGATCTACAACCTGGACGTGAACGTGGTCCCCACCCACAAGCCGATGATCCGCACGGATCATCCGGATGTGATCTACCGGACCCAGAAGGAGAAGTACGACGCCATCGTGGAGGAGATCCGGGAGCTGTACACCAGGGGGCAGCCGGTGCTGGTCGGGACCACGTCCATCGACAAGTCGGAATACATTGCCGAGAACCTGAAAAAGCTGCGCATCCCCCACGATGTTCTCAATGCCAAGCACCATGAGAAAGAGGCCGAGATCATCGCCCAGGCCGGGGAAAAGGGCCGGGTGACCATTGCCACCAACATGGCCGGCCGGGGAACGGATATCGTTCTGGGCCAGGGGGTCCGCGAGCTGGGCGGACTGCATATCCTGGGCACAGAGCGGCATGAAAGCCGGCGGATCGACAATCAGCTGCGCGGGCGGTCCGGACGCCAGGGGGATCCCGGCAGCTCACGCTTCTATCTGGCCCTGGACGACGACCTTCTGCGCCTGTTCGGCTCGGACCGGATATCCGGGCTGATGAACAGGGTGGGGGTGGAAGAGGGGCAGGCCATAGAAAACAGCCTCATATCCCGGGCCATAGAAAACGCCCAACACCGGGTGGAAGAGCACAACTTCTCCATCCGCAAGCAGCTCCTGGAGTTCGACGATGTCATGAACCAGCAGCGGGAGGTCATTTACACCCAGCGCCGGGAGATCATGACCCTGCAGGATGTGGAGCCCATGATCCAGGGGTTTGTCCACGATCTGCTGGAGGACATCCTGGCTCCGGTGGAGGAAGCGGGCAAGGACGGCCCGGACCAGGAGACCGTCCAGGGGGTCAAGGTCAGGCTGGATGAGGTGTTCGCCCTGCGGCGGGTCATGGACCTTGACCAGGCCCTGCCCTCCCAGGAGGAGGCCGCAGAGAAGGTCCAGGAGATCCTGGACGCCCTGAAGGCCAGCGCCGGGGAGCACTACCAGGAGATCCTGCGCTTCTTTCTTCTGGAGAGCCTGGACCGGTTCTGGAAAGAGCACCTGCTGAACATGGACTACCTCAAGGAAGGGATCGGCCTGCGCGGGTACGGGCAGAAAAACCCCAAGCAGGAGTACAAGAAGGAAGGCTTTGAGCTCTTTCAGGAGCTCTTGTATCTGATCAAGGAAAACACCCTGAAGTCCCTGTGCCGGGTCAGGCTGCAGGAAGCCCCGGAGCAGGAGCTCCAGCACCAGGAGGAGCCGGACAGGCTGCAGTTTTCCGGTGGGGACGAGACTGCGGCCAGCACCAATCCTGAACCGTTCAGGCGGGAGAGCCCCAAGGTGGGCCGGAACGACCCCTGTCCCTGCGGCAGCGGGAAAAAGTACAAGAAGTGCTGCGGAAGGTAGCACAGAGGGTCTGGTCAGCTGAAACGAGCATCCGTCGACTTAAAGGAGCATGCAGTGATCACCATTCCGCAGGGATTTTCCTTTCTGGCGGCTAGGGCCGGATTCCGTTACTCGGGGCGCAGGGATCTGGGCATCATCCTCTCCTCCACCCCGGCCGCGGCAGCAGGGGTGTTCACCACCAACAGGTTCCAGGCCGCCCCGGTCCTGGTCAGCAGGGATCATCTCCGGGCCGGGTCCCGGGCCAGGGCGATCCTGGTCAATGCCGGTCAGGCCAATGCCTGCACCGGGGAAGAAGGAATCCGGGCCTGCCGCACAACCTGCGGGCTAGCGGCCAGGGCTTTCGGCCTTGAGCCGGAAGAGGTCCTGCCGGCCTCTACCGGGGTCATCGGCCAGGGCATGGACCTGGAGCTCTGGGAGCGGGGCGTTTCTTCCCTGGCTCAGAGCACGGTTACAGACGACCCCCTGGCTGTGGCTCAGGCCATGCTGACCACGGATACCTTCCCCAAGATCCTGTGGCGGGAAGTCGCCCTGAAGGGCGGGAAGGTCCGCCTTCTGGGCATGGCCAAGGGATCGGGCATGATCTGTCCCCAGATGGCCACCATGCTCGGTTTTGTCTGCTGTGATGCTGACATGGCCCCGGATCTGTGGCAGGAGATGGTGGAACGGGCGACAGAGGCCAGCTTCAACCGGATCAGTGTGGACGGGGACACGAGCACCAACGACTGCGTGCTGGCCCTGGCCAACGGAGAAAGCGGGATCGCGCCCGCAGCCGATGAAACAGGCCTGGTGGAAGAGGAGCTGACCGCGCTTTGTCAGGAGCTGGCCTATCTCATTGTCCAGGATGCCGAAGGAGGCACCAAGGTGGTCCGCATCCGGGTCGACGGGGCCAGAGACCACAGGGAGGCCGAGCTTGCGGCCAGGACCGTGGGCCATTCCCCCCTGGTCAAGACGGCCATGTTCGGGCGGGATCCGAACTGGGGCCGGATTGTAGCCGCTCTGGGCCGGTGCGGGGCCGACCTGGAGCCGGGCCGGGTCCGGGTCAGCATAGCCGGGCGGGAGGTCTTCCGGGACGGAACCCCGGTCCAGGCCGATATAGACAGTCTTTTGGCTCCCTATCTGGACCGGCAGGAGATCCCGGTCCAGCTCACTCTGGGCCAGGGGCCGGGGGAGTATGAGTTTTTGACCTCGGATCTGAGCCTGGATTATGTGCGGATCAATGCCGAATACAGATCATAACCGGTGCGGGCAGCACAAGGATGGAGTTTGAATGCTGAGCAGTGAGCGCCGGGAGGAGAAGGTCTCAGTGCAAGGGGAGGGACAGCAGATACCGGCTGAGCGATGGAAGGCCCTGAGCGACCTGCTGTTCGAGGTCGGCATGCTGCGCCATACACCGCGGACCGGGTACCAGTTCCTGGGCACGGGCCGGGAGAGTGTGGCTGAGCACAGTTACCGGACCACGGTCATCGGCTTTGTCTTGGCCCAGCTGGCCGGGGCGGACTGGAGCAGAGTGGTCCTGATGTGCCTGTTTCACGACCTGCACGAGGCCAGGACCGGCGATTTCAACTATGTGAATAAGATGTACAACTCCTCCAGGGACGAGCAGGCCCTGGCCGATGCCTGGTCCGGGACCGGAATGGGAGGGGATGTCCTTGAGCTTCAGGCCGAGCTGGAGGCTGCCCAAAGCCGGGAAGCGCTTCTGGCCCAGGATGCGGATCAGCTGGATCTGATCCTCAGCCTGAAGCAGGAGCAGGACCTGGGCAATGCCTATGCCCGGAAATGGATCGCCCATGCCCTGGAGAGGCTGCGCACCGATCTGGGCCGGGATTTGGCCCGGGTCATCGTGCATACCGATCACACGGACTGGTGGTTCCGGGCCGCAGACAGCTCCTGGTGGTCGCGGAAAAACGGACAGCCCAATGAGAGCGGGGGGCGGTAGGAGTCTGATCCGAACCGCCGCTGGGCTGGCCACAGCGGTTGCGGCATCTGTCATCCTGCATATGCTCCCGGCATGGTTTCCTCTGGGCCTGTCCCCTCCTGAGCAGGCCGATGTTCAGACCTTGTGGCTTGTCAGCCTGTCCTCCGGGCCCGGGGAAGAAGACCCGGGCAGACCAGGAAAAGCCGCAGACGGGCAGGGGAACAAAGCCGCTGCTCCGGCCGGGAAGCGCGCAGAGCAGGTTTCGGAGAACAGAAATTCCGGGGCCGCGCAGCTGATCCCGGTCCACAGCAGTCTGCGCCGGGAAGAGCTGGATCTGGTTCTTTCCGAGATCCGGAAGCGGATGCAGCCCGCATGGCGGCGGGCAAAGCCGCCGGGACCGGGGAGAGTGGAGCTCGGGCTAAAGCTGACCAAAGACGGGGATGTGGCCTCGGCCTGGGTCGCCCATGAACAGGGCAGCCCCGGCTTGGCCGAATTCGCCCTGGAGCTGGTGCACAGGGCCGGACCGTTTCCCGAAGCCGGGGCCCATATGCGCGACCGCCTGGTTCTCGGGTGCAGCTTTGTTGTGCACCGCAAGACACAGACAAGAGGAGAGTAGGTTGTGCGGATAGCCGTATTGTCCGATACGCATATGATGACGCCGAACCAGGCCTTGATATCTGCCTATCAGCAGGTGATGGAGGAGATGGACGCAGTGCTGCACTGCGGGGACATCACCGGGGAGCAGGTATACGCCTATCTGAACTCCCATCCCCGGTTCTTTGCCGTGGCCGGGAATATGGACAGCGGGCAGTGGGCGGATACCCTGCCCAGAAAGACCTCTGTCCAGCTGGGCCAGTTCCGGATCGGAATGGTCCACGGCTTTGGATTGGGATCCGGGTCCCTGGTTGAACAAGTCGTGTCCAGCTTCAAGGACCAGGAGCTGGACCTGATCTGCTTCGGGCATACCCACAGGCGGCTGTATGAGCCTGATGCGTACCCCGTCCCGGTCCTCAACCCCGGGAGCTTCTCCCTGCCCAAAGGCAGCCCCGCCGGGCTGGCCCGGATTGAGCTGCGTCCGGGATGGAAGCCGGATGTGAAATGGATTGATGTTGCATAGGATCTGCAAACCAAAAGGGTGTGTATGGCAAAAGAAGAATCTATCGAAGTAATGGGCGTGGTCACCGAAGCGCTGCCCAACGCCATGTTCCGGGTGGAATTGGAGAACGGACACGAGATTCTGGGGCATATCTCGGGCAAGATGCGCAAGCACTACATTCGTATCCTGCCCGGGGACAAGGTCAAGGTGGAGCTGTCTCCCTATGATCTGACCAGGGGGCGAATCGTCTTTCGCTACAAGTAGGGCCTGGTGAGCCGGCTGGAACCGGGAGGGCAGCCCAATGATCCGCGGGTCAGCAGCGTTTTCTGCTGCGGGGGGCTTAGAACCTGGTCAGCGCGGACTCACTGGCAAAGAAGACGGGCGTATCTTCTCGGTCTTCCGCACTCTGTGCGGTTTTCTTTTGCGGACCGGGGGCCAGGACCAGCCGGTAGCCGAAGCTGATGAACACCGGCCCGGGTTCGCCCATGCTGTGCGGCTTGAGGATAAAGGAAAACTCAATGGGCCGGGCCCGGCTGAGGGCCTGAGGGGGCAGAACCTCGATCTTCTGGGCCAGAACCTGTCCGGACCGGTCGCTGAGGTAGACCCCGAGCCACAGGTCCCTGGCCCAGGTGGCCCAGTCCGGGATAGGACCGTCTGGCCGGGGGTAGGCCTGGCCCCGGACCTGAAGACCCTTGGGATCCTGGCTGCAGAGGAAATCGAAGCTGAGATAGTTGGTGCGCAGGCTCTGGGGCTGATCCAGGGACCAGGGGTGCTGCTTGAGGTGGCCCACTGTCTGGCTGGCGCAGGCCAGAAGGCCCGCCAGCAGGGCCGCGCACACCCCCGCCCGCAGGACAGGGCCCAGGCCTTTCAGGGCCCGGCTGCCCGGGATGCGCTGTCCGTGCTTTGTGCTCATGAGCATTTTCCTCCCCAGTCGCATTCGCTCCTCTCTGGGGCTTATTCACTGATCGGCGGCCGGCCCTGGACCAGCATCTCGGACAGGGTCATATCCACTTTGGGCAGCCGGCCGGGTTGTGATCCCGTGAACTCCCGTTCCAATTGGGCAAGCTCGATATACAGCGGCGTCCGGTCCAGGACCGGAACGCGCGGCATATTGGCGGTCAGCTCCTGGCAGACATGACAGCCGGGAAACTGCTTGGTCTCTCCGCTGGGCATGTGGATCTGATTGGGGACGCCGTGCAGACGGCAGATCATCAGCCGGTAGTCGTACAGGATGCACAGGCCCGCTTGGTTCAAAGGGCACATGATCCTGGGCCGGCTGCCCTGGGCCAAAAGCTCCCGGCTCCGGGCCACGTTGTCTTCGGCCCGGGCCAGGACCGCTTGTCTTTGCTCTGCATCCAGGGTGGTAATTCCGCGCCACAGATAGGCCCATTCGATATAGGTGTGGTGCTGGAAATAGCTCACGCAGCAGTTGTCAGAGCACTTGGCGCAGCTCAGTCCCAGGCGGGAGGCCAGGTCGTCGTACTCAGCCTCCATCCTGGCATAGAGCTCGGCCAGGCGGCGGAAGATGCTATTTTGGGGGGTTTTCTTTGAACCACAGGTCATAGACGGATCTTTCCAGGGTTTGGATGCAGTTCTGAATGGACGCGGATGCGGTGCTCTGAACCAGATCCGCGTAGCGCTCATAGAGTTCACGCCGTTCCAGGTACAGGTCAAACAGGCTCTGTCCCGGCTGCATGACCAGCCCCCGTTCCGGATGCCGGCTGATCCGCCGGGAGATGGTGGCATAGTCGGCTTGCAAATAGATGACGACTCCGCTACTTTTGAGGGCCTGCATGGCCCGGGAGCTGTAGACCGCGCTGCCTCCGGTGGCGATGACGCAGCGATTGACATCCAGGCTGACCAGAGTTTCCTCTTCCGCCTCCAGGAACTGATCGAGGCCCAGGGAATTGCGCAGGGCCTCCAGGGGCAGGCCGTACCAGGCCTCCATGAGATGGTCGGTGTCCAGAAAGGCCCAGCCCAGTCTTTCGGCCAGCCCTGAGGCCAGGGTGCTCTTCCCCGAGCCTGGCATGCCGATGAAGGTGATGCACAGGGGCTGTTCAGGCCCAAAGCGCCAGGGTGAGCTTTTGTCCTGGGACGAACAGCGGTGCACAGCTTTGGATCCAGCCATTGCGTACCTTATGCAGACAGGATGGTTGACGCCGCGGTATGCGGCAATATGTAGCAACTAGCATAGAAACCGGCAAAGGCCAAGTCGGAGCGGATATGACCCAGAACCCCCAGTCTCTTGTCCAGGAGTATGTGCAACAGGGTATTGAGGCGCGCACAGCTTTTTTTCAGGCCGGCAGCGAAAGCGTGATTGAGGTGGCCAAGCTTATGGCCGTGACCCTGGTCCGGGGAGGAAAGATCCTCTTCTGCGGCAACGGAGGGAGTGCCGCGGACGCCCAGCACCTGGCCGCGGAGTTTGTCTCCAGGTTCGAGATGGAACGGCCCTCTCTGCCCGCCCTGGCCTTGACCACGGACAGCTCGGTGCTCACGGCTGTAGGCAACGACTACGGGTTCGATCAGGTTTTCAGCAAGCAGGTCAAGGCCCTGGGCCGGGAAGGGGACGTCTGCGTGGGGATCTCCACCTCCGGAACCAGCCGGAATGTTCTGCAGGCCCTGCGCATGGGCAGGGAGCAGGGGCTGACCACGGTCGCCCTGCTGGGCAGAGAGGGGGCCGCAATCCAGGAGCACTGCGACTATCCTCTGTGCGTGCCCGCTCAGCGCACGGCCCATATCCAGGAGGTGCACATCGTCATCGGGCACCTGCTCTGCGGGCTTGTGGATCATTTTCTCTTCGAGGCTGCCGATCAACTCCAGCCCTACCTGTGAACAGGACGACAGACCATTTCTACATCCAATCCAGGAGAACGGCTATGCCTATATACGAGTATACCTGCGCACAGTGCGCTCATCAGTTTGAGGAGATCGTTCTGGGACGGGAAGAGGCAGTGACCTGCCCCAAATGCGGATCAGGAAAGACCCAGAAGCTCATGTCCAGGTGCCGGAGCAAGCTGGGAGGGAGTGAACCTGTCGGGGCCGGGACCGTTCCTTCCGGAGGGGGCTGTACCGGGTGCAGCGGAGGAAGCTGCGCCTCCTGCGGATAGCCCCGCTGCCCTGCATGGTGCGCGTTGCCGGCGGGGCCGTGGAGAACGGCAGGCATCTTCCGCCGCCAGGACGGTGCCCCGAGTGCGGAGCACTGAGCCCGGGCGGCGGTATTTCGTGAATTTAGAACCCATCAAGAGGCCTATGAGTACCTCGCTGACAATCGCCACCCGGGGCAGCAAGCTGGCCCTGTGGCAGGCCGAGCATGTGGCCGGCCTGATCCGTCAGGCGCATGCGGACATAGATGTCGATTTCAAGGTGGTCAAGACCTCCGGAGACAAGATCCTGGATGTCCCCTTGGCCAAGGTCGGAGGCAAGGGGCTTTTCGTCAAGGAGATTGAGGAGGCCATACTGGCCGGAGAGGCGGACCTGGCCGTGCACAGCATGAAGGATGTGCCCGGCGAGCTGGTATCCGGCCTGACCCTGGGCGTGATGCCAGAGCGGGACGACGCCTTTGACTGCCTGCTGAGCATGGAATACCCCGATCTGCAGTCCCTGCCCGCGGGCGCTGTGGTCGGGACCAGCAGCCTGCGGAGGCAGGCCCAGCTTCTGGCCCTGCGTCCGGATCTAGAGATTCAGACCTTGCGCGGCAATCTGGATACCCGGCTGAACAAGCTGGAGCAGGGCCTCTACGACGCCATTGTGGTCGCCTCCGTGGGTTTAAAGCGCCTGGGCCTTACTGCCCCGCACGCCTTTCCCCTGGTCCCGCCGGATTTCTTTCCCGCCCTGGGCCAGGGGGCCCTGGGCATCGAATATCCGGAAGACAACGCCCGGCTGCATTCCCTGCTGGCCGGTCTGGATCATGCCCAGACCCGGGTGACCGTGACCGCGGAACGAAGCTTTCTGCACGAGCTGGAGGGCGGCTGCCAGGTCCCCATCGGGGGCATGGCCCGGGTGGAAGATGATCAGGTCTTTCTGCAGGGCTTTGTCTCCGACCTGCAGGGGAAGCGGGTGATCATGGAGCAGGGCCGGGCCGGCTGCCGGGAGGCTGAAGGCCTGGGCCGGTCCCTGGCCCGCAGGGTGCTGGACCGCGGAGGACGGGAGATTCTGCGCGAGATCTACTCCTGCGGGGAGTAGGACTGGCTGTGGGACCGCCGGCGTTTGCAGCTCAGGGGCGGCCGTGCCCTGTGCGCTGCAGGAGGGCGGCCAGATCCTCCGGCGTATTGACATTGATGAACGAATCCAGGCCGGGATCAACGGTCAGGACCTCGGCTTCGGAAACGGTCCGGACCCGGACCTGGGAGTACATGGCCGATATCTTGGCCAGGCCGCTGTGAAGGAGCCGGCCGGCTACCGGAAGGCAGCTCTTGGAATACAGGGCGCACAGGGGCTCGTAATAGCCGTTGACCACCGGGACCACGACCTCATCCCCCCCCACGGTGCGGTCCATGAGCAGCCGGATCAGTCCCGGGGCCAGAAGAGGCGAGTCGCAGGCGGTGATAAAGACGTAGTCCAGGCGGCTGGAGTGCAGGGCTGCGTGTATCCCGGTCAAAGAGGAGCGCAGGGAAAAGATGTCCGCGCTAACCGGAAAGGAGCCGGCACAGGAATCTTCCGGGCTGCGGGTGATGACCCGGACGTCGGCGCACACAGTGCTCAGGGTCTGATAGAGACGCTGGAGAAAGGTCTCCTGTCCCAGGCGCAGACAGCCTTTGTTCTGCCCGTTCATGCGGCTGTTTCTGCCGCCGCTGAGGATGGCTCCGGATACTGAGGTAAGCATAGCCCATGTCTCGGTCCAGGGAAGGGGTGACACTTTTTGTATGAAAATAATGCTCTAAGGTCTTGTTTTTACAGGATGTGTTATTTTCATGCTTCGTTGTGCCTGCGCTTTGGCAGGCATGTGGGTTTGTATGAAAATAATGCTCTAAGGTCTTGTTTTTACAGGATGTGTTATTTTCATGCTTCGTTGTGCCTGCGCATTGGCAGGCATGTGGGTTTGTATAAAAACGGTTGTTAGTTAATAGTTGGGATAATCCAAATCGAAATCGGTATCGGGATCGGTATCGAAATCGAAAGGATATGTCATTCGGTGCAGCAGGAACCCTTAGTTTATGGATATCGATCCCGATCCCGATATCGATTACGAACCCGAACAAAGAAAAGCACAACAAACGGATGCACTGGACGCTTATTCTTCGGGCCAGTGGTCCTCAGCGTTATCAGGATCCGATTGGGTAACCACTCCCAGTCGGTATCGTTAGCGAAATCGTGCCCGCACCTTGGCAGGCATGCAGATTAGTCTCTGCCCCCAGGGCAGCCGGATGTCAAGGAAAGGGGACATTTTTCTGGTTCTTCGCCCCAGGCTGTGGATTTTTGGAGTTTGCCGTCTCTTCTGGGTGCCCACTTTCGGCCCGGTATTTTCTACGCCCCGCCAAATGGCAATTCCATTTCCTGTGACGCCGAGCCATTTTTCTTGTGCAACAGGACGATGTCCCGGCTATAGAGCCTGAGTTCGGCCGACAGCCGGTCTGCGAGCCACTGGAAGGTATCCAGGGAAAAGAAGCTGACGTGGGTTTCATCCCGGATATAATGCCAGCCGGCAAAGGCGGAGGGTGAGGCGGCCAGCTTGGTCATCACAGCCAGCCAGCCTCCCGGGCGGAGCAGGGACCATATCCGGGGCAGGGTTCTGCCCGGCCGGCGGAAGTGCTCCACCGTTTCGGTGCAGGTGATCAGGTCGTAGCTGCGCTCCCAGACCTTTGGATCCGGCGCGTAAAAGGGATCGTAGATATCCATGGCATACCCTGCTTCCCGGCACATGGCGGCCAGGGCCGGCCCGGGTCCGGACCCGAAGTCCAGGCCGGAGGCGGGGGGAGGAACCAGGCTCAGAACAGGGTGCAGAACCCGGGACAGGAACGTTCTGTAGCCTGGGTCCGTGACCTCGTTTTGATGCAGATCGTAGCGGGCCTTTTCCTGGGCCGGGCTGAGGTGCTGCTCAGGGGGGACAAAGACCAGCCTGCAGACCGGGCACTGGCAGTAGCTGCGCCTGCGGTCCTGGTGATAGGGCAGGGTCCGGCCATTAAAGCACAGGGGGCATTGGGGGCTGCTGGGGACAGACGGCATTCGGGCTCCGGAAAAATGGTATGTGCGGCTTGTCTCGGACAGCAAATGAGCATACTCTAGGTTGGGATTCAGGAAAAGCCGTCAAACCGACCTACAGGGGGCCATGCGATGAAGATGCAGGAAGTGCGGGACCTGGGCAGAGCACGGGGGCTGCGGTTCGGGGTGGGGATGACCAAGATCCAGGCCATCCGGGCCATTCAGAGGGATGAAGGAAACTTCGACTGCTTTGCCCGGGCCGGCAGCGGGTACTGCGATCAAGTACACTGCCTGTTCCGTGCGGAATGCCTGCGCCTTTCGCAAAAGCCGGCCCAGAGCGTGCTCAGGCCCTGAGCCCGGGCCGGTTCTCCAGCATCGCCCCGGGGCGGATCACAATTACCAGTTCAGGGACAAAACGTCAGGAGGTCAGTGGAGGAGTTATGTCCAAAACCCAGTTCTCGTTTGAACAGCACATGGAAAACAGCCTGATTATCCAGACCTGCTACTACAGGCTCGAAGCCTTTTACCGGGCCCTGGAATCCATATACGGTCAGGGACATGAGGCGGTTGAGTGCGCCTCCCAGGTCATGGACAAGCTCAATGAGCTGAAGATCCATATGGACGATCTGGTTATCCAAGAGTTTCCGGAGCGCAAGATGTCCTGTGTGTATCGGACCAACGACCGGCCGAAGCTGAGCTCATCGGCCAGGAACGACTCCTAGATCCCGCCCCAAGCCGTGGTCTTGGGGCGGGGCTTCTTTCCCGCCCGAACCCCTCTTCCTTGCCTCGACCTTCTTTTCGTAGGTTCTTCGACCTAGCCTGTGGATTTTTGGAGTTTGCCATCTCTTCTGTGTGCCCACTTTCGGCCCGGTATTTTCTAAGCCCGGCCAAAGGGGGTCCCTGCCCCCTCCCGGCTACTCACGTGCAGATCACTGCTTTCTGTGTCGAAGAGCCTTTTCGTACCTCGCTTCCAGCGGCATTTACCGGCCTCCGGCCAGGACCGGACAACGCCCGGGCAGTGTTCATTGTTTTGCCAATTGCGTCTTTTCCCGAGAGTTGGTAAGGCTGTCCGGAAATTGAATAAGACGGCTGTTTGGAATCAGAGTCGAAACAGAAAGGAGTGAGTATGGACTTTAAGCTGAAGAAAGAACACGAAATGCTGCGCAAGGCTGTCCGGGACTACGCCAAGAAGGAACTGGGGCCAACAGCTGCGGAACGGGACGCTGAAGAGCGTTTTGACCGCGATATTCAATTCGACAAGCTCGCGGAGATGGAGCTTCCGGGAATCATCTTTCCCGAGGCCTACGGGGGAGCGGAGGCCGACTACCAGAGCTATGTGATTGCTATCGAGGAGCTGTCCCGGGTCTGCGCCTCAACCGGGGTGGTTCTGTCCGCGCACGTTTCCCTGGGCAGCAATCCGATATACCTGTTCGGGACTGAGGAGCAGAAGCAGAAGTTCTTAAAGCCCATGGCTGAAGGGACCAAGCTGGGCTGCCTGGGTCTCACCGAGCCCGAGGCGGGCTCGGACGCCGGAGGAACCCAGGCCACAGCTGTGCTGGACGGCGATGAATGGGTCTTAAACGGGAGCAAGAACTTCATCACCAATGGCGGCGATGCAGAAATAACCGTGGCCATGTTCAAGACGGACGAGAATGCGCCCAAGAAGCATCAGGGGATCAGCGCCTTTATTATTGAAAAAGGGACCCCGGGCTTTTCCGCGGGCAAGACGGAAGACAAGCTGGGCATCAGGTCCTCGTCCACCCGGGAGCTGGTGTTCTCCAACTGCCGGGTACCCAAGGACAACCTGCTGGGCAAGGAAGGGGACGGCTTCAAGATAGCCATGAAGACCCTGGACGGCGGCCGGATCGGGATTGCGGCCCAGGCCCTGGGCATCGCCCAGGGGGCGTACGAAGAGGCCCTGGCCTACGCCAAGAAGCGGCAGCAGTTCGGCCAGCCCATCGGCAGGTTTCAGGCCGTGCAGTTCAAGCTGGCGGACATGGCAACCCAGATCGACGCAGCCAGGTTTTTGGTCTACCGAGCGGCCTGGTGCGTGGACAACAAGCTCCCGTACACCAAGGAAGCGGCTATGGCCAAGTGCTATGCCTCGGACGTGGCCATGTGGGCAACCACGGAGGCAGTGCAGGTCCTGGGCGGCTACGGATACGTCAAGGACTATCCACTGGAGCGGATGATGCGGGACGCCAAGATCACCCAGATCTACGAGGGGACCAATGAGATCCAGCGGATGGTCATCGGAGGCAATATCTTGAAGTAGCGGGGCCTTCGGCTCGGAATATCAAAAGCACAAAGGACATGCATATGCACGACGTATTGACGCCCCCGGCCTGGAGCAGCCTGTTCGGCATCCCGGGCTGGGTCCTGGCCGTACTCATACCTGTTCTGGGGCTGGCCTGTTTCGTCTATATCATGGTCAAGCGGCTGATCCCCCTGGTCAAGGGGGCTTCGGATCCCCGTTTCGACCGTCCGGGCCAGCGGGTCAAGGACATTCTGGTCTACTGGCTGGGCCAGTACAAGCAGCCGAGGTACATGCTGGCCGGTGTCCTCCACATCGTCATCTTCTTCGGGTTTCTCATCCTGGCCATCCGGTCCATCTCCCTGGTCATCATCGGGTTCTCCCCGGATTTCGTGTTTCCCGGCCTGTCCGGGCCCCTGGGGGATGTGTACAATGTGCTCAAGGACTACGCGGCCACCCTGGTGTTTCTGGCCTGCATCGCGGCCGGGATCAGGCGCGGGGTGTACACCCCGGAGCGGTACAAGGTGCCGCCCCAATACGGGAAAGATCATACCTTTGAGGCCATTTTCGTCCTGGGCCTGATCGGCGGCCTGATGGTCTTTGAGAGCCTGTTCGAGGCCGCGCATGTGGCCGCAGCCGGCATGGAGCACATGCCTGCGCCCCTGAGCCTGGGCTGGTTCTTTGCATGGATCCTGGCCCCTGCTTCAGGCGGATTCTTGCAGTTCACCCACGTGGTTTCCTATTTTGCCCACGATGTGATCTTTTTCTTCTTTTTGTGCTTTCTGCCTTTCGGCAAGCACTTCCATGTGATCACCTCCATATTCAACGTCTACTTCCACAAGCTGGACAAGGGCAGCGTCAAGCCGGTGCGCTGGGGCGTCTCGGATGAAGAGCTGGACGACCTGGAGAGCTTCGGGGTCAAGTACTTCGAGGACTTTACCTGGAAGCACATGCTGGACTTCTACACCTGCGTGGACTGCGGACGGTGCTCGGACAACTGTCCGGCAAACCACGTGGGCCGTCCCCTGTCTCCGCGGTTCATCTCCATCAAGTCCCGGGACTATATGTTCGAGCACTACCCGGTCCGGGGCGATATGCAGGGCCGGGAGGCGGTCATGGGCCGGGTGTTTTCCGAGGACGAGATCTGGTCCTGCACCACCTGCGGGGCGTGCGAGGAAGAGTGCCCGGTGATGAACGAGTACATCGACAAGATCGTCGATCTGCGCCGGGGCATGGTGGATGAAGGCCTGGTTCCCCAGTCCCTGCAGAAGCCCCTGTCCGCCCTGGAAAAGCGGGGCAACCCCTACGGAAAGACAGAGAAAAAGCGGCAGGAATGGACCAAGCCCCTGGCCGAGGAAGGCCTGGAGGTCCCGGTGGCCGGCTCCAAGACCCAGGCCAGGACCCTGTACTTTGTGGACAGCGCAACCTCCTACGACGAGCGGCTGCAGGACCTGGCCCGGGCCACGGCCCGGATCTTTTCCGCCTGCGGGGAGGAGTTCGCGATCCTGGGCAAAGGGGAAAAGGACAGCGGGCACGAGGTCCGACGTTTCGGGGAGGAGATGCTGTTTCAGAGCTTGAAGGAGCACAACACCCAGGCCATTCTGGACAGCGGGGCGGAGCGGATCGTGACCGCCGATCCCCATGCCCTCAACGCCCTGAAGAAGGACTATGCCGGACTGCCCCAGGTTGAGCACATTGCGGAGTATGTCTTGGGCCAGATCCGGTCCGGGAGGCTGAACCTCGCTCCTGTTGAGGACAGCAGCGCGGTGTATACCTACCATGACCCGTGCTATCTGGGCAGGCACAACCTGCTCTACGACGCCCCCCGCCAGGTCCTGGACTCCATCCCCGGCCTTACCCGGGTGGAGATGGAGCGCAGCCGGGACCGTTCCTTCTGCTGCGGCGGCGGCGGGCTGATGCTCTTCTACGAACCCATCGAGGATCAGCGCATGGGCCAGGCCCGGGTGAAAATGGCCGAGGAAGCCGGGGCCACGGTGATCGTGACCGGTTGCCCCTTCTGTCTGGTGAACCTGGAAGACGGGGTGAAGACCAGCGGTCTGGAAGGGAAGATGGAGGTCATCGACCTGACCGAGCTGGTGGCCAGACAGATCAAGGGCCTGCTCACAGGGCAGACGGCACAGGCGGAAGAAGACAGCAGGGAGCAGAAAGATAACCAGGAACAGGAGGCAGGGGAATAAGGGGGGGGCGCCCCACATTACCTGCCCGGTTCACCCAGGAGCCGGTCCGGATTCGTCCGGGCCGGCTTTTTGGTGCATGCCTCCCGGTCCGGACGGCATGCCGCCGGAGACAAGGGGAGGAATTGTTGCCAATAGAGACGAAAATCGGTATCCCCCTTTGATGACAATGTACAACGGCGGATTTTAAGCCTGGGCCAAGCCCCGGAGGGCAGTGCAGACCGGATACAGGGTGCGCTGTGGCAACGAAGCAAGGAGAAGGCATTTATGACAGAGATTATGGACATTGTGACCGCCCGGGATCCCGGACAGCCGGAGTTTCATCAGGCAGTGAGCGAGGTGGCTGAATCCATCAAGCCGGTTCTGGACAAGAACCCGGAATACCGCCAGGCCAAGGTTCTGGAGCGGATAGTGGAGCCGGAGCGGATCATTCAGTTCCGGGTCCCCTGGGTGGACGACAAGGGGGAGGTTCAGGTCAACCGGGCCTTCAGGATCGAGATGAACAGCGCGTTGGGGCCGTACAAGGGCGGACTGCGCTTTCACCCTTCGGTCAACATCAGCATCCTCAAGTTCCTGGCCTTTGAGCAGACCTTCAAGAACGCCCTGACCACCCTGCCCATGGGGGGGGGGAAGGGTGGCTCGGACTTCGACCCCAAGGGCAAGAGCGACAACGAGGTGATGCGCTTCTGCCAGAGCTTCATGGCCGAGCTGTACCGGCACATCGGGCCGAACACGGATGTCCCGGCCGGGGATATCGGGGTCGGAGCCCGGGAAATCGGATATCTGTTCGGCTTTTACAAGAAGCTGCGCAACGAATTTACCGGGGTGCTGACCGGCAAAGGCCTGAACTGGGGCGGAAGCCTGATCCGGCCCGAAGCTACCGGGTATGGGGTGGTCTATTACGCGGCAGAGATGCTGGCCACCCGCAACGAGACCCTGGAAGGCAAGACCTGCCTGGTGTCCGGTTCGGGCAATGTGGCCCAGTACACCACTGAAAAACTCCTGGAGTTCGGGGCCAAGATAGTTACCTTGTCCGATTCCAACGGCTATATCTATGATCCGGAAGGGGTGAGCCAGGAGAAGCTGGAGTTCGTCAAGATGCTCAAGAACGTGCGGAGGGGGCGAATCAAGGAGTACGCTGAAAAATATTCCGGGGCCGAGTATGTGGCTCTGGAATCCGGCCAGGATCACAATCCCCTGTGGGACTATCAGGCCCATTGCGCCTTTCCCAGCGCCACTGAAAACGAGATCAACGCCCTGGACGCCCAGAATCTGGTCAAAAACGGGGTGAAGGTGGTGGCTGAGGGGGCGAACATGCCCACCACACCGGATGGAATCGATGTCTTCCTGAACAACGGAGTTCTGTTTGGTCCCAGCAAGGCGGCCAATGCCGGAGGCGTATCCGTGTCCGGGCTGGAGATGACCCAGAACAGCATGCGCCTGGGCTGGAACCGGGATGAGGTGGACAATCGGCTGCAGATGATCATGAAGAACATCCACAAGACCTGCCTTGATGCAGCTGAAGAGTACGGCACCCCGCAGAATTACATGAACGGAGCCAACATTGCCGGCTTTGTCAAGGTGGTGGACGCCATGCTGGATCAGGGAGTGGTCTGATACGCCTGGCTGAAATTCATTGCTGGAATTCCAGGACAGATTCTTGCCAAGGGGCCTCACGAACAAAGTGGGGCCCCTTTTTTGTTTCCTTGTTTACTCACATCAAAGCCGGTCTATACACCCAAGCGGCAGGTATGATAGACTTTGGATGTATAAAATCGTATCTTGGTGTTATTCTGTACATCGTCTGTTTCTGACATTGGATATTGAGGGGCGAGATTTTGATCCCAAATATGCAGGAGGCTCCATGAAAATAAAGCATCTGGTGTCTCTTATTCCCTTCCTTTGGGCCGGAACTCTCTGTCTGCAGGGAGTGTCTGTGGATTCAAACGCTTATGCCCAAACCAGTGCTGAAGTCATCCGGGCCGGGGAAAAAGAAATACCGCTCATTGTTATGCCTGTCGGGTTGCTGGAATAAGGCGTATGGTGATCGGCCCATATGAGGCCAGGGAAAGATTCCGCTCCCCTGAATCTAAGACAGCTTACTAATGGGTGCGAAATGTTCTTTACATTGCGCTCCCAGTAGTAGTCCCGCCTATGGCGGGACTCGCGCATGAAGCAAGCGGGAATTTATTTCCCGCGCAGCTGAGTGCAGCGCGCAAAAAGTAAACAACTTTTTGCTCTCATTAATAAGTCCTTCAACTTAGAAGAAAGGAGATTGCCATGTCCTGGTTACAGAAAAAATGCGTTGTAGTGCCTATAGATTTTTCGGAAGAGAGTATTCAGGCTGTGGATGTGGCCAGGGAGTTTGTGCAGGAGTCATCTCACATTCACATCATTCATGTCTCCCGGCCCTGGGATGAGCATGAAATCGGCGGGACATGGGGGAAAGAGACCGAAGAAGAGCGCATCCAGTCTATTCAAAAAAAGCTCCGGGAAGAACTTCAGAACAAAGGATATGAGGACCTCCAGATTGATATCCATTTAGGCAGTCCGGCCTCGGAAATCATCAACTATGCTGAAGAGGTCGACGCTGAACTCATTGTCATGCCTTCCCATGGCCGGACCGGCATCAAACATTTCGCCCTGGGCTCGGTTGCGGAAAGAGTGGTTCGAACGGCCCATTGTCCTGTGCTGGTGCTCAGGCACAAAGAACAAAAGAAGGACAGAAAAAAGTTAATCGCATATGATTAAGGGCCCAATATATGCTTTGAACCCGGATAAAGATCCCGCGCGCCGGATTGAAAATCCGGGAACACCTTCAAGGTGCTGCACCAGGGGGTCACGGCTCATGCGGACTCTGTGTATCGGAGGCAGGGGGAGATGAGTGACCGGTCCCTTTGGAGCCGTTCATGTGCTCGTGGGGCACATCTCCACTGGCGTGGGAATGCAGATGCTGGTGGAGGATATTCCGATTCTTGGGTTCCAGGTGTCCATCCTCCAGGGTAAAGAGCTCCTGGGTGGTGTGATAGAGAAAATCCCAATCATGGGAGACAATAATCAGCCCCAGGTTCAGCTTGTTTTTGATGACCTCCAGGATGTGCTGGCGGGTATCGGGGTCCAGGCCTGTGGATGGTTCATCCAGGAGCAAGGCCTGGGGCTGCATGGATAAGATGGTGGCCAGGGACAGGAGCTTTTTCTCGCCTCCAGAGAGTTTATGGGTGATCCGGTCCTCGTATCCATCCAGGCCCACCAGCTTGAGGGCGTGCCGGGATCTTTGCCGGGCTTTTGCCATGCTGTGCCCCAGGTTTAAAGGCCCAAAGGCCACATCCTCCAGAACCGTTGGGCAGAAAAGCTGGTCCTCTGGATTTTGAAATACAAAGCCCAGGTTGCTGCGCAACTCCTGCAGGCTGGAGGGGGTCGGTGGTTGTTCCCTGTAGAGCAGGCTGCCTTTTTGCGGTTTCAAAAGCCCTACCAGAAGCTTGAGAAAGCTGGTCTTGCCCTGGCCTGTGGGTCCGATGATGCCCATGCGCTGATGGGGGGAATAGGAAAAGTCCAGGTCCTTAAAGAGCGGCCGGGATTGTTCCGGATAGGCAAAAGTTATCCGGCTGAGGCGTAAAAGCGGGGTATTTGCGTGTTCAAGGGTTTGGGGCATGGTGTATACATCGCAGTTTTGCTGATTTTTATAAACTGAGGTCCACAATAATCAGTGCTCCCACTGTGGCCGCCATGCCCGCAGAAAAAAACACGTCCCGCCGGGTCAGGGCAAGCTCCTGCAGGGAATAGAATTTCCCCTGGAAACCCCTGAGCAGCATGGCCTGATACACCCGGCCGGCCCGGTCATAGCTGTTGACCAGGACCATGGCCAGGAGATAGCCGTAGGTTTTATAGGTATGCAGATTCGTTCCTGGCTTGAAGGCTCTCGCTCTGGCTGCTGAGTCCAGGCGATGGTATTCCTCCAGAATCACATACAGATATCGGTAGCTGATCAACAGGAGGAAGGTCAGCTTATCCGGCAGGCCCAGACGGCTCAGGGCGTAGCCAAGGGCAGGCGTGGAAGAGGTGGACAAAAGGGCCATAACCGCCAGGACCACTGCATTGGACTTTAGGGTGATCAACCCGGCCAGGGCCAGGCCTGCTGTGGTACAGGTCAATGGTCCCAGCGTGAATACAGCCTGACCTGCAGCTGAAAAAGGCAAAAAGACCCACAGAAAAAGAATAAAGATATTGACCAGGGCCAGCCGGGCCAGGACCGGCCCCCGGGGCAGACGGGCCAGGAGTAAAAGGACTGTAGACATCCCCAGGGCGGTCAAGGCTGCGGGAAAACCGGTCAGCAGGACCACGGTCAAAGCATAGGGAACGATAAGGCAAATTTTGATCCGGGGATCACTGCGATGGAGCAGTGAGCTGCCCTGGCTGAAGGTTTCCATCTGCACCCGGTTACCTCCGGCCTGAGCCGCGGCTCTTGAAGTACAAGGTCAGTCCCATGAGCCCCAGAATGTATCCCAGGCCACCCAGAATATCCTGCAGGGAAACACGATCCTGCTGCAAGGACTGGATCTGTCTTTTCAAGGGGGCCACTTCCTGGGACACGGCCGCGGCTACTATCCTCTGCAGCTCTTCCCGGTCCAGGAATATTTGGACAGGCTTGGCTTTTGCAGTCTGGTTTGGATCTGATCCTCTGGCTGGCGAGTTCTCCGGCTTGGCTTCGAAAGCGGGGTCTGCTTCGATGCTCTCGTTTTGGAGCCCGAACTCTTCGGACTGAACAGTCCAGGATGCCTTGTGCCCCATAGAGGCCTCCAGGACGATATGCAGATCTTGTTTGGCTGCCCTGGCCCTGGCGGGAATTGAGAACTCGGCCTGACCCTGCTCATTGATACTGGTCTTGAGCAGTGCTTCATTGTCCCCTTTGAACGTGACTGTGAGCTCCCCGTTTTTGACTGCAGAACCATCTGGGAAGCTGCCCTGGCAGACGATATTTTCATGCTCCACAAAACAGAAAAGGTTGACCCTGTGGGCCGAAGCCGGGACCACAAAGAGCCAGGACAAAACCGCTAGGCACCACAGAGACCCAAGACATAATTTTTTGATCATAACTCACTCTATTTCCTGCTCAAGAGGTACTGAAACCTCGAGGATTTCCGGTCTGACCTTGAGCAGAAAGCCCACGATGATCGCGGTGACAATGCCTTCCACCACCCCAAGGGGAACATGGGCCACTAAAAAAGCTTGAGCCGCGGGCAGAAAGGCCTGCCCGGAAAGGGCCAGACACAAAGCGGCCAGCAGGCCGGAGCCCAAAACAGAGAGGCTGCCGGCCAGAAAAGCAGCCAGAGCGGACACCCTCTTGTTTTTTTTGATCAGCCGGGAGAAGAGCATAGAACAGATCAGAGCCGGCAAGGCCATGATGACCGTATTGACTCCAAGGACGGTTACTCCGCCATACTGAAAAAAGACCGCCTGCAGGAGCAGGGCCACCAGGATGGCCGGAAAACAGGCCCAGCCCAGGATAAGGCCCACGAGACCGTTCAGCACAAGGTGGATGCTGGCCGGACCAAGCGGTACATGCACCAGAGTGGCAACAAAGAATGCTGCAGTAAACACAGCCACTTTGGGGACCTCATGCTGGTCCATGCGTTTGAGGCCCACGGCAGTTCCAGCCAGAGCCAGCGCTGCTCCGCTTGCGAGTACCGGAGCCGAGAGTATGCCTTCGGATATGTGCATGGAGATGGCCTCTGCAAACGTGTGATTGTCTTGCCTGAATCCGCTACTGCCAGGGCAGGAACTGAACCCAGATGACAGCCCCGAGCTCAACGTTTTTCTCTTCCCCTTCATGTTCCAGGGTGTAGTCGGCCTGGTTCAAGGCGGAAAAGCCCCACCAGCCAGCTTTGGGCGCGGCATAGGTGAAAACGCCGTTTTCATCCGCTGTCACCACCTGAGTCACCATGTACGGGCTTTGCGCTTCTGCCTGCTTATTCTGGTTGTAGAATTCGATTTCAACTTCTGCACCCGGAACAGGCTCCTGATCGAGCATCACCCTGCCCTGGAAGACATTGCCGGAATACAAGCCAAAGGGCCGGGTCAGGGGGACGATCTCGGTCTCCAGGTTCAGGGGCTTTGTCCAGCCGTTTTCCTGGCCAAAGGCAGCGATGTATGTCTTGGTCAAGTGCTTGATAAAGATATCCTCGGCCTCTTCCCAGTAGGGCTTGGGTTCCATGGTCAGACAAAAGACTCCGGGCCGGCGGGGCTGAAACGTCGTTGTCCAGGCCTGATGTCCCAAAAGCTGGGTGGGCTGCAGGTCCTCTGTGAGCGATCTGGACTGTCCGCTGCCCATATGGATTACCTTCACTCCCAGAGGTTTCTCCAGTTCCATGCCTTTTTGCTCAAAAGGGTGCAGAAAGGCAAAAGAAACATCGGTTTGCTTTTGCCTCTGCTGGAGCAGGGAATGCTCCGGCAAAACCGCCCCGAAATGGGCGGCAAGGTTTTGGGGAAGGAGAAAACAAAGGCCAAGAACTGCCAAAAAGGCGCAAGTGAACACAGGTTTGTGCATACCATTCTCCTTTCTGCGCAAATTTTTTAGCACAAATTAAAAAAAAGTGCTACCCATGCTGGATCAAATTGTGCCTGCTGTCAAGGAGAAAATACATTTGAACAGGGATCTTGGGTGCTGTTTATGATTGTCAACAATTTCAGTATATTTGTTCTGTAATCGGAAGGAGTTAACTTGTGAACACTTCTGGTGCCTTACATCTGAGAACAAAATGACCGGGTGTTCGATCGGGTTGCTGGCCTGGCTGTTGAGAGTTGGTTCTGATTAAGAGCGCCGTAACAGACGCAGCAGGCGGCCTTTGAGCACAATGGCGTCTTCAGGGCACAGCTCCTGACAGCAGTAGCAGTGAATGCACGTCCCACTTCGCACCACAGGACCGGTCCTGGTCATGTACATGGCCTTAGCCGGACAGTGCGAGACGCACAGCCCGCACTGAACGCAGCGGGAGGAGACCACCTCCGGCAGGCAGTTGATCCACCTGGACAGGCATCTGTTCAGGACCAGGCCGGACAGGCCGGGGAGAAAGGTCTGCGGAAAACGAAAACTCGTCACCGGCTGCAGCTCTCCCTTGATGTCCATCCGGGCCGGATCGATCTCTCCCAGCCCTCGTTTTCCGGCCTCCTCGATGTGGGGAACGGATTTCGGCTCCTGGCCCAGAAAGAAAACAGCCGCAGCATCCAGGCTGACAGCATTATCCGAGGCCATGATTTTGCCCAGGACAACAGGGCTGCCGTTGGCTGGTCCGTTGCCCTGCATCCCCACCACGGCGTCCAGGATGGTCAGATCCGGCGGCCGGATGCTGTAGATGTCCACCAGGGCCTTTGCAAACTGGCGGGGCCGGGGGCAGGCGGCGTGAAGGCGCATCTTGTCTCCGCCCACCACGTAGCCAAAGGTGTTTTTGATGCCGGCGGTGAGCACAGTCAGGGTATGGGTCTTCAACTTGGGAACGCTGACCAGTACATCCGCCTCCAGGATTTGTCTGGAGACGGTCACATGATCGAAGTACCTTGACGGCACCGGGCAGTGCACAGGATATTGGCCCAGGGGAACATAACAGCCCAGGGCGGCCTGCTCAATTCCGCTTACGGCCGCGGACCGGCCGGAACGGCCGTAGGCACTGATGCCCGGGTTGTCCCCGACCATGACCCTGGCCCCGCGGTCCAGCAGGGCGGAGACCACGGCCCGGACCAGGTCCGGATGGGTGGTCACCGCCTTGTCCGGAGGGTGCGGGGCAAGGATGTTCGGCTTGACCAGTACGGATTTTCCGGCTCAGTTTCTGGGAAAAGCTTCCAGAATCCGGTCGATGACCCGGGGCAGGGAGGCGTCGTATTCCGCATCCTGGATCAGGACCCGGGCATTGGCTTTTGATTGAGGCTGCATGTCTTGGGGCATATGGTGTACGGTCCTGTCAGCTTTGCCTGAAAGAAAAAAACGGTTCTTCGACGTAGCCTGTGGATTTTTGGAGTTTGCAAACTCTTATGTAGGCAATTCCAGTTTCTGTGTCCAAGAGCCGAAAGAACAGGGAGAATGAAATGATGATAAGCTTGGAGCTGATACTGGCCGTTCTGCTTGCAGGGACGGCCCTGGGCCTACTGGTCTGGAAAGGGGGAAAGAGCTGCACCCCCTGACTGTTTATCTATGTCCCGCTGGGAGTGGGACTCTTGACCTATTACCTGGCATCCAGGCTGTTCTGATCCCAATTTGCAGTCAAGGTGATCATGCAAACCCACATGCCCTGACAGGCGCACCGAAGCATGGAAACGATTTCGATACCGATCCCGATTTCGATTGGGAATGGCTACCCAATGGGATTCTGATGACGCTGAGGATCACTGGCCCGAAGAATGAACGTCCAGTGCATCCGTTTGTTGTGCTTTTCTTTCTTTGGGGTTCGAAATCGCTATCGGGATCGGGATCGATATGCATAAACTGAGAATTCCTGCTGCACCGAATGACATATTCTTTCCATTTCGATACCGATCCCGATTTCGATTTGGATTACTCCAACTGTTAACTAATCGCACCCATGAGTAAGCAGGACCCGGTCGCCATCAACCGCTGTCCATAGATTCTTCAGTCCATACGCTCCTTCAGAATGACAAAAGGGGCATCAGAACCAGTCGGCAGGTGGCCATGCCTCTTTCTGGTCATCGGTTTCTTTCTTCTTGTCATTCTGAGCGAGTCTGGGAGCGAAGAATCTCTCTACAGCACACCCTTGATCACGCTGATCACCCCGAGGATCGCCAGCATGCAGTTGATGAGCAGGACGTATTGGGCCTGATTGATCCGTTTAAACCCTGTCGCTCCGCATGCCGTCCCCAGGAACAGAACCGGCAGGGCCAGAAGATAGGCGTACAGCACGGATGAGGTGAAAAAGCCCTGGGTGGCCTGGGCTCCGATGACCAGCAGCCCGGAGACAAGGAAGTAGCTGACCAGGGTGGCCTTGATCCTTTCCTTGGGCCACGGCTGGCTGGAGCAGTATATGATCGCCGGCGGACCGCTGGTGCCCAGCGATCCGCCCAGCCAGCCGGAGATAAGCCCGGAAGCGACTGCCCATCCGGGTCCGGGAGGCAGCCGGGGGCTGCGCCCGGTCAGGGCGGACAAGGAGATGAACATCAACAACCCGCCCAGGATCAGCTGCAGGGTCCATTCCGGGCAGGCGGCCAGGGTGATCACTCCCAGGGGAATGCCCGGCAGGCTGCCGGCGATGAGCAGGAGGGATCCGGAGACGTGGACATGTTCCCTGGACTCGCGCAGGAGCATGAGGTTGATGCTGGTGCCGATGAGCAGGATGAAGGGGACTACAAAGCGCAGGGGCAGAAACAGGGAGAGCAGGGGGATGGCGATCAGGGCGCTTCCGAACCCGGACAGGCCCTGGACAAATCCAGCGGCAAAGACAATCAGGGCGATAAGCAGATACTCGTTCGGCATGGCGGCATTCATACGCCCTCTGGAATGATCGGGCAAGGGCGGGGGCTCTTCGACACAGAAAGTGGAATTGCATACATAACCCATCTTTACGCTTAACTTCGCAAAATTAGCTTAAAATTTGCCTGGATTAACTTGCCAAAAATCCGTAACCACCTGAAAATACGTAGTTACTTTAGTTATACGGTCTTTTGTAGTGACTACGAATGCAAAACTGCTTATTGACAGAATGGCCAGCCATGATAAACTCCTTGCATGTTCATCAGGGAAACAAAAAGAAAGTACAAGAATTCTAATAAGTTATATTATACACATAAGTTAGTTGAGTCAATTCGTACTCCGGATGGCCCCAGGCAAAGAGTTGTGCTTAATCTGGGCACCTTGGAGCTTTCGAAAGATAAATGGACTGAGCTGGCTCAA